>NZ_JBEOXI010000061.1:0-37212 GCF_040296465.1 Streptomyces sp. NPDC002130 | reverse complement strand
GCGTCCGCAAGGACGAGATGGAGACGATCATGCCGGCGTGCGTGGCCATGTTCACCGAAGAGGTCGGCGTCTCCCCGCTGGCCGGCGACGGCGGCCTGCTCTACCAGGCCCGCGTCGCCGAACTCGTTGGCTCCGGCCGCTCCTTCGCCCGCTTCGACGCGGACGGCAAGGTCGTCTTCAAGGCCGAGATCGGCGCCGCGACGGACCGCGCCTGCCAGATCCAGGGCGTGTGGGTGGCCCCCGAGTACCGGGGCACCGGCCTGGCCGCCCCGGGCATGGCGGCCGTACTGCGCTACGCCCTCGCCGACGTCGCCCCCGTGGTCAGCCTCTACGTCAACGACTTCAACACGGCGGCCAGAAGGGCCTATCAGAGGGTGGGCTTCCAGGAAGTGGGAGCTTTCATGAGCGTCCTGTTCTGAAACGTCCCCGTAGGGGCGCGGGGAACTGCGCGACCAGCCAAAGACAACCGGCACCCGGCAACGCGCGCGAAACCCCCTGTAGGCTCCCCGCATGGACCTGGTGATCGGCCCACTCGACCTCTCCGCCCACGTGGACGAGGCTCTGGCCATCCAAGCCGTGGCCTTCGGCCTCGGCCCCGACGAAGTCGCCGTCCGCCGCCAGATCGTCCTGCGCCACATGACCTACCCGGGCGCCCGCGCCCTCGGCGCCAGCACCGCCGAACGCCTGGTCGGCTTCGTCTACGGCATGCCCAACGACCGCACCCACTGGTGGTCCACCGTCGTCGAGCCCTACCTCCGCGCCCAGTACAACGACCACTGGCTCGACGACTCCTTCGTGATCACCGAACTGCACGTCCACCCGGCGTACCAGAACCGCGGCCTCGGACGCTCCCTGATCACCACCATCACCGACGGCGCCGACGAACCCCGCTCCATCCTCTCCGCGATCGACACCGACAGCCCGGCCCGCGCCCTCTACCGCTCCCTCGGCTACCAGGACCTGGCCCGCCAGGTCCTCTTCCCCAGCGCGCCGAAGCCGTACGCCGTGATGGGCGCCCCCCTGCCCCTGCGCCGCGGACAACCGATGCGCCGCGGATAACCGATTTCCACCGCCGCGCACCCCCCGGATAACCTCCTGCCATCACCTTCCCCCGCTCTCGGCTCCGCTCGAGCGGGGGACCCCCAGCAGCAGGAGCAGAGGAACCATGGCAAACGCACCGGTCCAGCGCATGTCCCAGTTGTTGGCGAAGACGTTGCGCGACGACCCGGCGGACGCCGAGGTCCTCAGCCACAAGCTCCTCGTCCGCGCCGGCTACGTACGCCGCACCGCCGCCGGCGTCTGGAGCTGGCTGCCCCTCGGCAAGAAGGTGCTCGCCAACGTCGAGCGCATCGTCCGTGAGGAGATGGACGCCGTAGGCGCCCAGGAGGTCCTGCTCCCCGCCATCCTCCCGCGCGAGCCCTACGAGGCCACCGGCCGGTGGGACGAGTACGGCCCCGAGCTGTTCCGCCTGCAGGACCGCAAGGGCGGCGACTACCTCCTCGGCCCCACCCACGAGGAGATCTTCACCCTCCTGGTGAAGGACCAGGCGTCCTCCTACAAGGACCTGCCGGTCATCCTCTACCAGATCCAGAACAAGTACCGCGACGAGGCCCGCCCCCGCGCCGGCATCCTGCGCGGCCGCGAGTTCCTGATGAAGGACTCCTACTCCTTCGACACCGAGGACGAGGGGCTCGCCAAGTCCTACGCCCTGCACCGCGAGGCGTACCAGAAGATCTTCGCGCGCCTCGGCCTCGACTACCGCATCTGCGCCGCGACGGCCGGCGCGATGGGCGGCTCCAAGTCCGAGGAGTTCCTGGCCCCGGCCGAGGCCGGCGAGGACACCTTCGCCGACTGCCCGAACTGCGACTTCGCCGCCAACACCGAGGCGATCACGTACGAGCTGAAGCCCGTCGACGCCGCGGAGGTGCCGGCCGCCGAGGACATCCCGACCCCCGACACCCCGACCATCGAGACCCTCGCCGCCTCCCTCGGCGTCCCGGCCTCGGCCACGCTGAAGAACCTCCTCGTGAAGGTCGACGGCGAGATCGTCGCCGTCGGCGTGCCCGGGGACCGCGAGGTCGACATGGACAAGGTCGAGGCGCACTTCGCCCCGGCCGCCGTCGAGCTGGTCACCGAGACGGACTTCGCCGCCCGCCCCGACCTGGTCCGCGGCTACGTCGGACCGCAGGGCCTGGACAAGGTCACGTACATCGCCGACCCGCGCGTCGCCCCCGGCACGGCCTGGATCACCGGCGCCAACAAGGCCGGCACCCACACCAAGAACGTCGTCGCGGGCCGTGACTTCGAGGTCGACCGTTACGTCGACGTCGTGGTCGTGCAGGAGGGCGACCCCTGCCCGAAGTGCGGCACGGGGCTGGTCCTGGACCGCGCCATCGAGATCGGCCACATCTTCCAGCTGGGCCGCAAGTACGCCGACGCCCTCAAGCTCGACGTCCTCGGCCAGAACGGCAAGCCGGTCCGCGTCACCATGGGCTCCTACGGCATCGGCGTCTCCCGTGCGGTGGCCGCCCTCGCCGAGCAGAGCGCCGATGACAAGGGGCTGTGCTGGCCCGCCGAGGTCGCCCCGGCCGACGTCCACGTGGTCGCCGCCGGCAAGGCCCTCCAGACCGAACTGGCCCTGGACATCTCCCAGAAGCTGGCCTCGGCCGGTGTCCGCGTCCTGGTCGACGACCGCCCCGGCGTCTCCCCGGGTGTCAAGTTCACGGACTCCGAGCTGATCGGCGTACCGCAGATCCTCGTGGCCGGGCGGCGCGCGGCCGACGGTGTGGTGGAACTGAAGGACCGCCGCACCGGCGAGCGCGAGGAACTGACGGTCGAGGAGGCCGTCGCCCGCCTCACGGCGTAGCACCGAGAGGGCCGGGCGGGCTGACCGGTTCAGTCCGCCCAGGGCTCCGGGGCCGCGAAAATGCCGGCGGCTGCGCTTGGGCCCCGGGGCTGCGAGGCGAGGACCGAACCGGTGCCCCGGGCCGGGCCGCATCCGCGCGCAACCCGCGGAGGAAGCCGGGTGAGGGGCCTCGATGCGGGCGAGGGGCCTCTACGCGGGCCACGCGGGTCCGCAGCCACCTCCCTCGGCCCCGCCCCTTCGGCTCCCCGGGCCCTACAGCCACCCCGCGAATTCCAGCAACAGCTCCGCATCCCGCGGCCGTCCGACCCGCCCCGCGCGCACGCCCGACTCCACGGCCCGGAACAGCGTCCAGCCCCGCAGCCGGTCCTGGTCCACGTCCAGGGACTCGGCGAGCCGCTTCACCCGGCGCCGGGTCGTGGCCGCGCCGGACGGCTGGGCGATCAGGTCCTCCACCCGGTCCCGGACCAGCCGGGCCAGATCGAAGGCGCACTCGCCGACCACCGGGTCGGGCCCCACGGCCAGCCACGGCATCCGCTCCCCGCCGAGCACCTTGCTCTGCCGGAACGTGCCGTGCAGCAGCCGGTGCTCGGGCGGCGCGACCAGCAACTCCTCGCGCGCCGCGAGCGCCAGATCGACCAGCGCGGCCACCTCGGGCTGGACCCGGGCCCGCGCCCGCATCGCCTCGGCCTGCCGCCCGGTCCGCTCGGCCACGGTCTCGAACGGGAAGCCGGCGGGGGGTTCCACCCACAGCCGCCGCAGCGTTCCCGCCGCCTCCAGCAGTGCCTTCGCCTCCGGCAGCGACCGCACCGACACATCCGGGTGCAGCCGCTCCAGCAGCAGCACGCCCTCGGCCGACACAGGTTCGAGCAGCTGTACGGCACCCCGCCCGGCCCAGTGCGCGAGCGCGGCCCGCTCCGCCTCCGGACGGGCCCGGCTCGGCGCCAGCTTGAGCACGGCGGGTGTCCCGTCGGCCGCCCGCACCAGCACGACCAGGCTGCTGCGCCCGCCGGGCAGCTGCACCCGTTCCACGGTCAACTCGCGTAGCGCGACGGCCTGCTGCGCCGCCCCGGGCAGCTTCTCCAGCCAGTCGTCACCGTCCGGCGCCGTCTCACCGAGCGCCCTCACCAGACGCTTCGGCGGTTCGAAAACCATGCGCGAGTCGTTCCCTTCGTGCTGTCCGCGGTGCGTGCCCTGCGCGGGTCACGCCGTCGGCGCCGCCGAGGGCGGGGCCGTGCCGGCCCGCTCGGCGAGCCCAGGGAAGGCTACGCTCTCGCCGCGCCAGCGCACCGCCCGCACCGCCGCCTCCCGCAGCGCCTCGGCGGCCAGGGCCCGCCGCCCGCCGCCCGCCGCGCGCACGAGGTCGGCGTACACCCCGGCCACCCGGTCCTCCAGCTCGGCGGCGAGCCGCACGGCCGCCGCCGCGTCCGGCACCTGGAAGGGCAGCGCGTAACCGGCCGACGCGGCCACCGGCCGGCCCCCCAGGTCCTTCACCTCGCGCACCAGCGCGTCCCTGCGCGCCCGGTGTGCGTCGTACGCCGTGACGGCCTCGGGGCGCTGCCCCTCGCCGATCCTCCCGCCGACTACGCCGTACCCGTAGACCGCCGCGTGTTCGGCCGCCAGCGCCGCCTGCAGAGCCCGCAGCTCCCGGTCCTTCTCCTCGCTCACGCGCCGCCCTCCGTCAGCAGATACACGTGCGCCGCCCCGGCCGCCGCCACCGACGCCAGCAGCCGCGCCAGCTCGCCCGGAACCGCGCCCAGCGCTTTGACCCGCCGGTCGGCGAGCTCCCGCTCCGCCGCGGCGAGCCCGGCGAGGGCGTCCTTGTCGTTCCCCGGCACGGCCGCGGACGGCGATGGAGAGGACGTCGCGGACACCGAAGCCGACGGGGACGCCGAGGGCGATGCTTTCCGGCCACCGCCGAGCGCCTGCGCGTGCCGTACGACCTCCTCGCGCAGCGGCCGCAGCCGGCCCGCGAGGGACGGCCGGGCGGCGATCACCGCGTCGTAGTGCTCCGCCAGCCCCTCGCTGTCGCGGGCCGCACGCGCGCGTGCCCGGTCGGCGGCCGACGTGCCGTCTCCGGCCGGGCCGCCGGAGTCCCCGCCGGTGCAGCCCGCCAGGGCGAGGGCCGCCGGGGCGACGGCGAGCAGACTCCTTCTGCGCGGCCCCGAGCGGGTACGCGGCGATGGGGGGAACGGCACGTCAGACGTCCTCGGGGCTCGTGTCGAGAAACTTTCGAGAAAGAAGGGACCGCAAGGGCTGCGCGCCCGTGATCACGGTACCCGGGCCTTGACCCGGCATCACTCAGCGGCACCGTTGGTGACCGGGTGGACGGCAACACTCCCCGCGACCGGATACCCTTTGACCAGACACGCGACCCATCCCACAACAGCACACGCGGCCGAGGAGTCACCCGGATGAGCACCACCCAGAGCGAGAGGCTGCGAGAGCTACTGGAACCGCTCGTCAGCTCCCAGGGCCTGGATCTCGAGGAGATCGAGGTGGACTCCGTCGGACGCAAGCGTGTGCTGCGCGTCGTCGTCGACTCGGACACGGGCGCCGACCTGGACCAGATCGCCGATGTGAGCCGCGCGCTCTCGGCGAAGCTCGACGAGACGGACGCGATGGGCGAGGGCGAGTACACCCTCGAGGTCGGCACCCCGGGCGCGGAGCGCCTCCTTTCGGAACACCGCCACTACGTTCGCGCCACGGACCGGCTGGTGAAGTTCCAGCTGGCCGAGGGCGGCGAGCTGGTCGCCAGGATCCTGAAGGTCGACGACGAGGGTGTCGACACCGAGGTGCCCGGCGTGAAGGGCCGCAAGGCCACCGCGCGCAGGATCGCCTTCGACGACATCGTCCGGGCGCGTGTCCAGGTCGAGTTCAGCCGCAAGGACAAGAAGGAAGAGGAGGCGTAGCCGTGGACATCGACATGAGCGCCCTGCGGGGCTTGGTTCGGGAGAAGGAGATCTCCTTCGACCTGCTGGTCGAGGCGATCGAGTCGGCCCTCCTCATCGCCTACCACCGCACCGAGGGAAGCCGCCGCCACGCGCGCGTGGAGCTCAACCGGGAGACCGGCCATGTGACCGTGTGGGCGAAGGAGGACCCCGACGACCTCGAGGAGGGCCAGGAGGCCCGCGAGTTCGACGACACCCCGTCCGGCTTCGGCCGTATCGCCGCCACCACGGCCAAGCAGGTCATCCTGCAGCGCCTGCGCGACGCCGAGGACGACGCGACGCTGGGTGAGTACGCCGGCCGCGAGGGCGACATCGTCACCGGAGTGGTCCAGCAGGGCCGCGACCCGAAGAACGTGCTCGTCGACATCGGCAAGCTCGAGGCCATCCTGCCCGTGCAGGAGCAGGTGCCGGGGGAGACGTACCCGCACGGCATGCGGCTGCGCTCCTACGTCGTCCGGGTGGCCAAGGGCGTCCGCGGGCCCTCCGTCACCCTCTCGCGCACGCATCCCAACCTGGTGAAGAAGCTCTTCGCCCTGGAGGTGCCGGAGATCGCCGACGGCTCGGTGGAGATCGCCGCGATCGCCCGCGAGGCCGGTCACCGCACGAAGATCGCCGTACGGTCCACCCGCTCCGGCCTGAACGCCAAGGGCGCCTGCATCGGCCCCATGGGCGGCCGCGTGCGCAACGTCATGGGCGAGCTGAACGGTGAGAAGATCGACATCGTCGACTGGTCGGACGACCCGGGCGACATGGTGGCGAACGCGCTGTCCCCGGCCCGGGTCTCCAAGGTGGAGATCGTGGACATGGCGACCCGGTCGGCCCGGGTGACCGTGCCCGACTACCAGCTGTCCCTGGCCATCGGCAAGGAGGGGCAGAACGCCCGCCTCGCGGCCCGGCTGACCGGCTGGCGGATCGACATCCGCCCGGACACCGAACCGGCCGCGGCCGGCTCCGAGGAATAGATCCAAGCCGCGCGCCGTTCAGATCACGACAGGTTCATGCGCGGCAAGTGTTCGAATCCTGCCCCAAAGGGGTGAGGAGCGTACGGGGAGGTAGACTTAGCAGTGTCTGGCCGGACGCGCGCCCGCGCATGCCCTGAACGCACCTGTGTGGGGTGTCGGGAGCGAGCGGCCAAGGCCGAACTGCTGCGGATCGTAGCGATCAAGGACGCATGCGTCCCTGATCCACGCGGTACGCTGCCCGGCCGGGGTGCGTACGTACACCCCGCACCGGTCTGTCTCGACCAGGCGGTACGCCGCCGGGCGTTCCCGAGGGCACTGCGCGTCCCGGGACCGCTCGACACAAAGGCGTTGCGCCAGTACGTCGAGCAGACGACAGTTGCCGAGCAGGCAACACGGTAAGACGTGCCGCACGGAACCCCGTGCGGCTAGGTACCTCGCGAGTCGAAAGCAGGTCGAGATTGCGATGAGCACTCGATGAGTACGCGATGAGTACGCCCATGAACTAGCGACGGTCCGGACGCAACCCGGACCTCAAAGGAGCGAAGTGGCTAAGGTCCGGGTCTACGAACTCGCCAAGGAGTTCGGCGTCGAGAGCAAGGTCGTCATGGCCAAGCTCCAGGAACTCGGTGAATTCGTCCGTTCGGCGTCTTCGACGATCGAAGCGCCCGTTGTACGCAAGCTGACGGACGCCCTCCAGCAGGGCAGCGGTGGCGGCAAGCCCGCCCCCGCCCGCAAGGCTGCCCCGGCGAAGCCGGGCGCCCCCTCTCCCGCGCAGGCTGCCCGTCCGGCCGCCCCGCGCCCGCCGGCCCCCAAGCCGGCCGCCGCAGAGAAGCCCGCGGCTCCGGCCGCGCCGGCCACTCCCGGCCCCCGTCCCACCCCGGGCCCGAAGCCCGCGCCGCGGCCCGCCCCGGCGTCCCCGGCTCCGACCACGCCCGAGTTCACGGCACCCCCGGCGGCTCCCGCCGCGCCGGCTGCCTCCCAGGGCCAGGGCTCCGGCCCGCGTCCGGGCGCCCCGCGTCCGGCCGGCCAGTCGCCGCGTCCGGGTGCTCCGCGTCCGGGCGGTCCCGGCCAGGGCGGCCAGGGCCGTGGTGACCGCGGTGACCGTCCCGGCGGCGCTCCGCGCCAGGGTGGCGGCGCCCCGCGTCCCGGTGCCCGTCCGGCGGGTCCCCGTCCGGGCAACAACCCGTTCACCTCTGGTGGCTCCACCGGCATGGCGCGCCCGCAGGCGCCCCGTCCGGGCGGTGCCCCGCGTCCGGGCGGCCCCGGTGCGCCCGGTGGCGCCCCGCGTCCGCAGGGCCAGGGCGGCCAGGGCGGTCCCCGTCCGCAGGGTGCCGGCGGCGGTCCTCGTCCGCAGGCTCCGGGCGGCGCGCGTCCGACCCCGGGCGGCATGCCTCGCCCGCAGGGCGGCGGCCCGCGTCCCGGCGGCGGTCCCGGCGGTCCGCGTCCGAACCCCGGCATGATGCCGCAGCGTCCTGCTGCAGGCCCGCGTCCCGGCGGCGGTGGCCCCGGCGGCCGCGGTCCCGGTGGCGGCGGTCGTCCCGGTGGCGGCGGCGGTCGCCCGGGTGGCGGCGGCTTCGCAGGCCGTCCCGGTGGCGGCGGTGGCGGTTTCGCCGGTCGTCCCGGTGGTCCCGGTGGCGGTGGCGGCGGTTTCGCCGGCCGTCCGGGTGGTCCCGGCGGCGGTGGCCGTCCCGGCTTCGGTGGCCGTCCCGGCGGTCCCGGTGGCCGTGGTGGCACGCAGGGTGCGTTCGGCCGTCCCGGCGGTCCGGCGCGTCGTGGCCGCAAGTCGAAGCGGCAGAGGCGCCAGGAGTACGAGGCCATGCAGGCCCCGTCGGTCGGCGGTGTGATGCTGCCTCGCGGCAACGGCGAGACCGTTCGCCTGTCGCGCGGTGCCTCGCTCACCGACTTCGCGGAGAAGATCAACGCCAACCCGGCGTCGCTCGTCGCGGTCATGATGAACCTCGGCGAGATGGTCACGGCCACGCAGTCCGTCTCCGACGAGACGCTGCAGCTCCTCGCCGACGAGATGAACTACACGGTTCAGATCGTCAGCCCGGAGGAGGAGGACCGCGAGCTCCTCGAGTCCTTCGACATCGAGTTCGGCGAGGACGAGGGCGACGAGGAGGACCTGATGGTCCGCCCGCCGGTCGTCACCGTCATGGGTCACGTCGACCACGGTAAGACCCGGCTCCTCGACGCCATCCGCAAGACGAACGTCATCGCGGGCGAGGCCGGCGGCATCACCCAGCACATCGGTGCCTACCAGGTCGCGACCGAGGTCAACGAAGAAGAGCGCAAGATCACCTTCATCGACACCCCGGGTCACGAGGCGTTCACCGCCATGCGTGCCCGTGGTGCCCGGTCGACGGACATCGCGATCCTCGTCGTCGCGGCCAACGACGGCGTCATGCCGCAGACGGTCGAGGCGCTCAACCACGCCAAGGCGGCCGAGGTCCCGATCGTCGTCGCGGTCAACAAGATCGACGTCGAGGGCGCCGACCCGACCAAGGTGCGCGGTCAGCTGACCGAGTACGGCCTGGTGGCCGAGGAGTACGGCGGCGACACCATGTTCGTCGACATCTCCGCCAAGCAGGGTCTGCACATCGACTCCCTGCTGGAGGCCGTGATCCTGACGGCCGATGCCTCGCTCGACCTGCGGGCCAACCCGCACCAGGACGCGCAGGGCATCTCGATCGAGTCCCGCCTCGACCGCGGCCGCGGTGCCGTGTCGACGGTCCTCGTCCAGCGAGGCACGCTGCGGGTCGGCGACACCATGGTGGTCGGCGACGCGTACGGCCGCGTCCGGGCGATGCACGACGACAACGGCAACAGCGTTGCCGAGGCCGGTCCGTCGACGCCGGTTCAGGTCCTGGGCCTGACCAACGTCCCGGGTGCGGGCGACAACTTCCTGGTGGTCGACGAGGACCGTACGGCCCGTCAGATCGCCGAGAAGCGCGCCGCCCGTGAGCGCAACGCCGCGTTCGCCAAGCGCACGCGCCGCGTCTCGCTCGAGGACCTGGACAAGGTGCTCAAGGCCGGCGAGGTCCAGCAGCTGAACCTGATCATCAAGGGTGACGCTTCCGGATCGGTCGAGGCGCTCGAGTCCTCGCTGCTCCAGCTGGACGTCGGCGAAGAGGTCGACATCCGCGTCCTGCACCGCGGTGTCGGTGCGGTCACGGAGTCCGACATCGACCTGGCCATGGGCTCCGACGCCATCGTCATCGGCTTCAACGTGCGCGCCGCCGGGCGTGCGCAGCAGATGGCCGAGCGCGAGGGTGTCGACGTCCGGTACTACTCGGTCATCTACCAGGCGATCGAGGAGATCGAGGCGGCCCTCAAGGGCATGCTCAAGCCGGAGTACGAAGAGGTCGAGCTCGGTACGGCGGAGATCCGCGAGGTCTTCAAGTCGTCCAAGCTGGGCAACATCGCGGGTGTTCTCATCCGCTCCGGCGAGGTCAAGCGCAACACCAAGGCGCGCCTCATCCGCGACGGCAAGGTGGTCGCGGAGAACCTCAACATCGAGGGTCTGCGTCGCTTCAAGGACGACGTCACCGAGATCCGCGAAGGGTTCGAGGGCGGTATCAACCTCGGCAACTTCAACGACATCAAGGTCGACGACGTCATCGCGACGTACGAGATGCGCGAGAAGCCGCGCGTCTGACCTGAGCCACGATCGGGGCCGATCGACGGGACTTATTCCGTCGATCGGCCCCGGCCGTTGCGTGTACGGTTCCCGTATCGGCGTCGAAGCGTGACGCCCGTACCCCGGACCGGCGGGACATCCGGATACACACATGTATGTGGGGACTCTGTCCTTCGATCTGCTCCTCGGCGACGTCCACTCGCTCAAGGAGAAACGCTCTCTCGTCCGTCCGATCGTGGCCGAACTCCAGCGCAAGTACGGGGTGAGCGCGGCGGAGACGGGGAACCAGGACCTCCATCGCAGGGCCGAGATCGGGCTCGCGGTGGTCTCGGGGGAGACTGGGCACCTCACCGACGTACTGGACCGCTGTGAGCGGCTCGTCGCCGGGCGGCCCGAAGTCGAACTGCTCTCGGTTCGACGCAGGCTCCACAGCGACGAAGACTGAAGCAACAAGTAAGCACTTAAGGAGACGGACCAGTGGCCGACAACGCGCGCGCCAAAAGGCTGGCGGACCTCATCCGAGAGGTGGTGGCCCAGAAGCTGCAGCGCGGGATCAAGGACCCGCGGCTCGGCTCGCACGTCACCATCACGGACACCCGGGTCACCGGTGACCTCAGGGAGGCGACCGTCTTCTACACGGTGTACGGGGACGACGAGGAGCGCGCGGCGGCCGCCGCCGGCCTGGAGAGCGCCAAGGGCATCCTGCGCTCCGAGGTGGGCCGGGCCGCCGGTGTGAAGTTCACGCCGACGCTGGCCTTCGTCATGGACGCCCTCCCGGACACCGCCCGGAACATCGAGGACCTCCTCGACAAGGCGCGCCAGTCCGACGAGAAGGTGCGCGAGGTGTCCGCCGGGGCGAAGTACGCCGGTGACGCCGACCCGTACCGCAAGCCGGACGAGGACGACGAGACGGACGACACCGCAGAATGACCCAGAAGCACACCACGCCCGACGGCCTTGTCATCGTCGACAAGCCGTCGGGCTTCACTTCGCACGACGTCGTCGCCAAGATGCGCGGCATCGCCAGAACACGACGCGTCGGGCACGCCGGCACCCTCGACCCGATGGCGACGGGCGTCCTCGTCCTCGGCGTCGAGAAGGCCACCAAGCTCCTCGGCCACCTCGCGCTGACCGAGAAGGAGTACCTGGGCACCATCCGGCTCGGGCAGAACACCCTCACGGACGACGCCGAGGGGGAGATCACCTCCTCCACGGACGCCTCCAAGGTCACCCGCGACGCCATCGACGCCGGCATCGCCGCGCTGACCGGCGACATCATGCAGGTGCCCTCCAAGGTCAGCGCCATCAAGATCAACGGCGTGCGGTCGTACAAGCGGGCCCGGGAGGGCGAGGAGTTCGAGATCCCGGCCCGGCCGGTCACGGTCTCGTCCTTCGGCGTGTACGACGTCCGGGACGCCGTCGCCGACGACGGCACGGCCGTCCTCGACCTGGTCGTCTCGGTCGTCTGCTCCTCCGGCACCTACATTCGGGCCCTGGCCCGCGACCTGGGCGCCGGTCTGGGTGTCGGCGGTCACCTCACCGCGCTGCGCCGCACCCGCGTCGGCCCCTACAAGCTGGACGCGGCCCGCACCCTCGACCAGCTCCAGCAGGAGCTGACGGTGATGCCGATGGCCGAGGCCGCCGCTGCCGCGTTCCCCCGGTGGGACGTCGACGCCCGGCGGGCCAAGCTGCTCACCAACGGCGTCCGGCTGGAGATGCCCGAGACGTACGCGGGCTCCGGCCCCGTCGCCGTCTTCGACCCGGAGGGCCGCTTCCTCGCGCTCGTCGAGGAGCAGCGGGGCAAGGCCAGGAGTCTGGCCGTCTTCGCCTGACGGCTCGGGGAGCGGGTGTCCGCCCGTGGAGCGGCGGCCACGGGTACCTCCACTGCCGCCGCTCCACGGTCCCCCCTCGGTTCCCCCACCCCTAGGGTGTATCCAGCCGCCCCCGTTCCTTCACCCGTTTGTGCGGGCGCTCGGAGTGAACCGGGGGAGCGGAAGGGGGCGCTTTCACAGAGCGATCTGTCCCGCTGATCATCTCGCCCCTACTGTCGAACACGAGGGCACGGGTGTACGGCGGGGAGGCTCGACGATGGCGTCGCGGAACCGGTCCCGGGAGACGGACGACAGCTCAAAAGGCTCCCCGGACCGCCCCGGATCAGCAGGGCACGAGGGCGGGGCGGTCCCCGGCTCCGGGGCAGCTGGGCATGAGGAGGGGGCGGTCCCCGACGACCGCCTCGTCCGTGTCCATGATCTGGCCGGACGCCCCCGCGGCACCGGCTTCGTGGCCGACCACCGCGGCACCCTGATCACCAGCCATGAGGCCGTCGACGGCCTGCCCCGGCTCGTGCTGCACGGAGCCGGTGGCCGCCGCCGGGTCGTGTCCGCCGACGCGGTCACCCCGCTGCCCGCGCTGGACCTGGCCCTCGTACGGACCGAGGGGCTCGGTGTGCCGCCACTGCCCGTCACCGTGCGGGACGGGGCAGGGACCGGCGCCTATGTACGGATCGCCGCCGGCGGCTGGCGCGAGGCGCGGGTGCTGGGCCCGGCCTCCGTCACGTACGCGGCCACGGACCGTTTCCACCGTCTCGACGACGCGCTGGAGCTGGCGGTCGGCACTGCGGGGCGGGACGCGCTGCGGCTGGGCGGGGGAGCGGCAGGCGGCCCCGTGCTCGACGCCGGGACCGGCGCCGTCGTCGGAGTCCTCGGCACCGCGCTCAGCTCCGGCCACCGCGACGTCGGATTCGCCGTACCGCTGCGTGCGGGGGTCGCCGGAGCGACGGGCCCGCTCGCCGGGCTGCTCGCCGAGAACGCCGCGACGGTCCCCGCCTACGGGGCCGATCTGAACCTCGCCGGGATGCTGGAAGTGACCGGCGCATCGGTGGGTCTGGACGGTCCGCCCGGCGGGACCGGAGTCCCGGAGCCGGTCGAACGGGCGGGTCCGGCCGCCGAGTTGGACACCTTCGCGGCGGGCACGGCGGCCGTCCTCGGTCTCGTCGGGGCACCCGGCAGCGGTCGTACGACGGAACTCGCCGCGCTCGCCGCGCGCCGCGGCCGCGGCGGGCATCCCACGCTCTGGCTGCGCGGCTGTGAGCTGCGGGACGACGACACGTCGGTGGCGGACGCGGTCCGCAGGGCGCTGGCCCGGGCCGTCCGCGTCGTGGCCGGCGCGCAAGCCCCGTCCTCGCCCTCCCTGCCCTCCCAGGCCGACCCGGGGGACATGACGCCCGAGCGCCTCGCCCGCCTCGCCGGTTCGCTCGGCAGGCCCCTGCTGCTCCTCCTGGACGGCCCCGAGGAGATGCCCCCGGCGGCGGCCCGCCGCTTGGCCGACTGGACGGGTGGCACCCTGCGGTGGCTCCGGGAGACGGGAGCGCGGCTGGTGGTGGCATGCCGACCGGAGTACTGGGAGGAGGTGTCCGGCCTGCTGCACCGTCCCGCGTGTGTACGACTCGGTGACCTCGGCGAGGACGAGGCCCGGGAGGCCCGGCTGCGGTACGGCATCGCCGAGGGCGCCCTCGGCGATGCCGACGCCCGGCACCCCCTCACCCTGCGTCTGCTCGCCGAGATCCGGGACGAGCTCACCGACGCGTCCGCGACGCCGGTCCTGCTCGCCGGCCCCGTCGGCCGGGACGAGGTCTTCTCCGCCTACCTGGACCTGGTGTCGCTGCGCATCGCCACCCGGCTGGCCGCCGGCAACGGCCTGCACGGCACTGCCGTACGCCGGCTGGCGGCCAAGGTCGCCGGGCAGGTGCACGAGGCCGCCCGGCGCGGCCTCGGCCGGGGGCAGGGGGACCTGGACCGGGAGGCGTTCGAGGCGGTGTTCCCGTGGGGTACCGCCCCGCAGCGGCTCGGCGGCTGCTCGGGCTGGGCGTCGGCCGTCCTCGCCGAGGGCCTGCTCGTGCCCGCCGGGCCCGGCTACCGCTTCGCGCACGAGGGGCTCGCCGACTGGCTCCAGGGCGCGCACCTCGACCTCGACGAGGCGCTGCACGCCCTCGTCCACCGCGGCGGGGACGCGCAGACCGACCCCGTGCCGCACCACCGCATCGGGCCGGTGATCCAGGCCCTGCTGTACCTCGCCCGCCAGCACGGCGCCGGGCACCTGGCCTCCCGCCTGGCGGACCTGGTGCACGCGCTGGACGCCGACCCGGGGTCCTGGTGGGCCGTACGGCTGCTCGCCGGGACGCTGTCGGCCGTGCCCGACGCGGCACCGTACACGGACGTGCTGCGGCTGCTCGCCGACCGGATCGTGGCCTGGCGGCGGCAGGAGCGGCCCGTTCCGGAGGAGCTCGGGCCCCCCTTCTGGACCGGCGTACGGCTCCCGCTGGAGGCGCGCTGCGCGCTGCTGCGGCGGTTGGTCCATGCCGACGGGCCGCCGTGCGAGGCCGGGCCCCGGTTCCTGGACGCCGTCGCCGGGCTCCTCACCGCCGACCCCATCGCCGTGCAACCGCAGCTCGCGCGCTGGTTCGACGACGAGCGGCCGCTGCCCGCCACCCCGCACGCGACCGTGGCCACGGCAGCGCAGGTGCTGCTGCACACCCACCGCCGCACCGCCCTGGACGATCTGGCGGACGTGCTCGTCGACCGCGCGCACCCACGGGCCGACGAACTGCTCGCGGTGCTCGCCGAGGAGGAGCCGTCGGCGGTGTGCCGGGCCGCCGACCGGTGGGCGCGCGACGAGCGGCCCGCGCGGCGGCGCGCCGCGGTGGCGTACGGACTGCGCGTCGTGCCGCACGTGAGCACGGGAGGCGACCGCGCCCTCCTGCGCTACGCCGCCCTCACCCTGCTCGCCCGCCCCGCCGACCGCGCCCTGCACGGCGGCGCACTCGCCCTCCTCGTCCAGGATCCGCACACCCGGGCCCGCTACCTCCCGCGGGCGCTGGAACACTTCGCGGCGGGCGACCCGCGGTTCTCGCCGGACGCGTTGGCCGGAGCCCTCCTGACCGACCCCGAGCCGGTCCTCGCGGCCTTCGCGGCCCGGCTGGAGCGGCCGGACGCGGAGGAGGCGCTGCGGGCACTCGCCGACGCGACCCCGTCGGGCCTGGCCCGGCGGATCGCCGCGCTGCTGTGCCGGGCGGCACGCGGGCGGCCGGAACTCGCCGGGCAGGTGGCCGCGTACGCGGACCAGCGGCTGGACCGGGGCCCCGCCGCCCGGCCCGTGCTCCTGCCGCTGGTCACCGGCCTGCTGGAGGACGGCGACGTGCGGCTGCGCTGCGCCCTCGCCGCCGTCCTCACCCCGCCCGGCATCCCCGCCTCGCGTTCGCTGCGCCGCGAACTGCGCGACGTGCTCCTGGCCCGTGAGCACGACACCGACGTCCTGGACGCACTGCTGCACGCCGCCGCCCGCAACGGCGGCGACGACCTGCGCGACCTCGTCCACCGCATCGGACTGCTCCTCGTGCGCACCCCCCAGGGCGCCACCCGCTTCGACCGCGCCCTGGTCGACCTGGGCCGGCACGTGCCCGGTTTCGCCGCCCGTGCGGCCGCCTGGCTGGCCGACGCGCCCGGGGAATGGGCGGCGCTGGTCGGGCCCAGTTCCCACCGGATGATCGAGAACCTGGCGGGCACCGGCGTCCCCGTGTGACCGGCCTTCCGGGGCCGGGGCCGCAGTACGGTGTCGTGCGCCCTGTCACAGCCCCCATGCCGATGCGGGCAGGAGGCACCCGGCATGGCACCCTTAGACCTGCGCACGAGGCAACCACGGACAACCGACCGGACACGGGTTCGACGAGTTTTCGACAAGGAGCAGGCACAGTGCAGCGCTGGCGTGGCTTGGAGGACATCCCCCAGGACTGGGGGCGCAGCGTCGTCACCATCGGCTCCTACGACGGAGTGCACCGCGGTCACCAGCTGATCATCCGGCATGCCGTGGACCGCGCCCGGGAACTGGGCGTGCCCGCCGTCGTCGTGACCTTCGACCCGCACCCCAGCGAGGTCGTCCGCCCCGGCAGCCACCCGCCGCTGCTCGCCCCGCACCACCGCCGCGCCGAACTCATGGCGGACCTTGGCGTGGACGCGGTGCTCATCCTCCCCTTCACGACCGAGTTCTCGAAGCTGTCCCCGGCCGACTTCGTCGTCAAGGTCCTGGTCGACAAGCTGCACGCCAAGGCCGTCGTCGAGGGCCCCAACTTCCGCTTCGGCCACAAGGCCGCGGGGAACGTGGAGTTCCTGTCCACGCAGGGCAAGACCTACGACTTCGAGGTCGAGGTCGTCGACCTGTACGTGACGGGTGAGGCGGGCGGCGGGGAGCCGTTCTCCTCCACGCTGACGCGGCGGCTGGTCGCCGAGGGCGATGTCCGGGGCGCGGCTGAGATCCTGGGGCGTCCGCACCGGGTGGAGGGCGTCGTCGTCCGGGGCGCCCAGCGCGGGCGCGAACTGGGTTTCCCGACCGCGAACGTCGAGACGCTGCCGCACACCGCCATTCCGGCCGACGGTGTGTACGCCGGCTGGCTGCACGCGCAGGGTGAGGCGATGCCGGCGGCGATCTCCGTGGGGACGAATCCGCAGTTCGATGGGACCGAGCGGACGGTGGAGGCGTACGCCATCGACCGGGTGGGGCTCGATCTGTACGGGTTGCATGTCGCGGTCGACTTCCTGGCGTTCGTGCGGGGGCAGGCGAAGTTCGAGACGCTGGAGGCTCTCATGGAGCAGATGTCCGAGGACGTCAAGAAGTGCGGGGCGCTGGTGGAAGCGGCGGAGCGGCCTGCCTAGTTCTGCCGTACGCCGTCCGCGGGCGGTGTGTGGCCGCTCGCGCAGTTCCCCGCGCCCCTGAGGGGCGAGGACGAAACGGCCCAGTGACAAGCGACCTGCGAGTCACCGCCCCCGCTCAGCACCTCCAAGTCCTGGTGCCTGCACGCGTCCGCCACGCCCGCCCGCTCCGCCTCTCCGCCCGCCAGGATCTGGCAGCGCGCGTGGAAGCGGCACCCTGACGGGACGCGCGACGGATCCGGGGGCTCGCCCGTGAGGACCACGGGGGAGCCCGGAGCCTCCGGGAGGACGGACAGCAGGGCCTGGGTGTAGGGATGCCGAGGTGCCGTCAGTACCTGCTCCACCGCGCCCGTCTCCACGATCCGGCCCAGGTACATCACGGCGACCCGGTCGGCGATGTTCCACGCCAGGCCCAGGTCGTGCGTGACGACCAGGGCGGACAGGCCCAGTTCGGTGCGCAGTCGTAGCAACAGGGCGAGGATCTCGCCGCGTACCGAGGCGTCGAGGGACGCCACCGGCTCGTCGGCGACGAGGAGTTCGGGTTCCAGGACCAGCGCGCCCGCGATGACCACCCGCTGGCGCTGCCCTCCGGACAGTTCGTGCGGGTAGCGAAGGAAGAAGCGCTCCGGGGGGCGCAGGCCCGCCCGGGACAGGGCCTCGGCGACCGCGGCGCGTTCGTCGCCGCCGTGGCCGTGGATGCGCAGGCCCTCGGCGACCGCGTCGTACACCGTGTGGCGGGGGTTGAGGGAGCCGCTCGGGTCCTGGAGGACCAGCTGGACGCGTTTGCGGTAGGCCTTGAGGGACCGGCCGGAGTACTCCAGCGGGCGGCCGTCGAAGGTGACCCGGCCCGCCGTCGGTGCGACCAGGCCGAGCAGACTGCGGGCCAGGGTCGTCTTGCCGCAGCCGGACTCGCCGACCAGCGCGACGATCTCGCCGGGGCGGATGTCGAGGTCGACGCCGTCCACCGCCCGGGCCCGGGGGCCGCCGTGCCGTCCGGGGAAGGTGATGTGCAGGCCCCGGGCGCTCAGCAGCGGGGCCGTGGTGACCTCGGGGACCATGGGGGAGGTGGGGGACGTGGTCATGGTGTGCTGGGCCTCGCTTCCTCCAGGGCCTCCGGGCCCTCGGCCGACCGCTCCTCAAGGGCTCCCGGTCCGTCGGCCGGGCCTTTCTCGCGGCCCTCGGTTTCCGCCGTCGCGCGCTCTCCCCGGGCCTCCACGCCCGGCGACCCGACCAGCACACACGCCGCCCGCCGCTCCGGCCCCGCCGCCCGCAGCATCGGGTCCTCCTGCGAACACGACGCCAGCGCCTCCGGACACCGGGGATGGAACGTGCACCCCGACGGCAGCGCGGCCGGGTCCGGCGGGTCGCCCGCCAGCCCCTGCGGCGCGAACCGGGACGCCGGGTCGCCGATGCGCGGGAACGCGGCCGACAGGGCCCTGGCGTAGGGGTGCCGGGCGTCCTCGTACACCTGGGCGGCCGGGCCCTCCTCGACCACCCGGCCCGCGTACATCACCGCGAGCCGGTCGCAGGTGTCGGCGAGGACCGCCAGGTCGTGGCTGATCATGATCAGGCCGAGGTCCTGGTCCGCGACCAGGTGCTCGATGAGCCGGAGGATCTGGGCCTGGATCATCACGTCGAGCGCGGTCGTCGGCTCGTCGGCGATGATCAGCCGGGGATCGCAGGCCAGGGCCATGGCGATCATGACGCGCTGGCGCTGACCCCCGGACAGTTCGTGCGGATAGGCTTCGGCGCGGGCCGCCGGGAGACCGACCTGCTCCAGCAGTTCACCGGTCTTCTTCTTCGCTCCGGCAGCGGTGGCCTTCCTGTGCAGCAGGATCGGCTCGGCGATCTGGTCGCCGATGCGGTGCACGGCGTTGAGGGAGTGCATCGCGCCCTGGAAGACGACGGAGGCCCCGGCCCAGCGGACCGCCCGGACCCGGCCCCACTTCATGGTCAGCACGTCCTCGCCGTCGAGGAGCACCTCCCCGGTGATCCGGGCGCCCGCCGGCAGCAGCCGCAGCAGGGCCAGCGCCAGCGTGGACTTGCCGCAGCCCGACTCCCCGGCGAGGCCGAGCTTCCGGCCCGCCTCCAGGCGCAGGTCGACCCCGCGCACGGCGGCCGCCCCGCCCGCGTACGTCACGGTCAGGTTCCTGACGTCGAGCAGACTCAACGCGACACCCCCAGCCTGGGGTTGAGGACGGACTCCACGGCCCGCCCGCACAGCGTGAACGCCAGCGCCACCACGGCGATGGCGATGCCCGGCGGCACCAGGTACCACCAGTCCCCGGCACTGACCGCGCCCGCCTCCCGCGCGTCCTGGAGCAGCCCGCCCCACGACACGACCGTGGGGTCGCCCAGGCCGAGGAAGGCGAGCGTCGCCTCGGCGAGGATGGCCGAGGAGATGATCAGGGTCGTCTGGGCCAGTACCAGCGGCATCACATTGGGCAGAACGTGCCGGGACATGACGTGCCAGTGGCCGCCGCCGAGCGCCTTCGCCCGCTCGATGTACGGCCGGGTCTCCACCGCGAGGGTCTGGGCGCGCACCAGCCGGGCCGTGGTCGGCCAGGTGGTCACGCCGATCGCGATGACGGTCGTGGTCAGCGAGCGGGACATCACGGTCGCCAGGGCGATGGCGAGCACCAGCGTCGGCATGACCAGGAACCAGTCGGTGATCCGCATCATCACCGTCGCGTACCAGCCCTTGAAGTGCCCCGCCGTCACCCCGATCAGGGTGCCGATCGCCACCGACAGCACGGCCGCGAGCAGCCCGACCAGCAGCGACACCCGCGAGCCCCAGATCACTAGGCCCAGCAGGTCCCGCCCGAACTGGTCGGTGCCGAGCGGGAACTCGGCGCTCGGGCTCTGCATCGGATGCCCCGGCGCGTCGGTCACGCTGCTCACGTCGGAGCCGACGAACAGCGGTGCGAACAGCGCCAGCAGCGCGCACAGCGACAGCGCGGTCAGCCCGTACAGCCCCGCCCGTTCCGAGCGGTACTGGCGCCAGAAGCGGGCGACGGAGGCCCGGCGCCGCTGCCGGGCGAGGGCGCGCGGGCTCGGGGGCGTGCCGGTCGACGTCGTCATCGGGCCACCCGGGGGTCCAGCAGCGGATAGACCAGGTCGGCAAGGGTGTTCATCAGGATCACCGCGGCGGCGAACACGAAGAAAAGCCCCTGCACGAGTGGCAGGTCGGGCACGCTCAGCGCCTGGTAGAACAGCCCGCCCAGGCCGGGCCAGGAGAACACCGTCTCCACGAGGATCACGCCCGCCACCGTCCGGCCGAGGTTGATGAAGATCAGCGTCACGGTCGGCAGCAGTGCGTTCGGCACGGCGTGGCGACGGCGGACGAGGTCGTCGCGCAGTCCCTTGGCCCGCGCGGTCGTCAGATAGTCGCTGCCCATCTCGTCCAGCAGCGCCGACCGCGTGACCAGCAGCGTCTGCCCGTACTCCACGGCCACCAGCGTCACCACCGGCAGCACCAGATGGTGCGCCACGTCCAGGACGTACGCGAAGCCCTCCTCGCCGCCCGACTCCATGCCGCCGGTCGGGAACATGCCGGGCAGCGGGCCGATGCCCACCGACAGCACGATGATCAGCAGCAGTCCCAGCCAGAAGGACGGGATGGAGTACAGCGTCAGCGCGAGGCCCGTGTTGACGCGGTCGCCGAGCTTGCCGTGCCGCCACGCCGACCGGGTGCCGAGGAAGATGCCCAGCGCCGTGTAGAGGACGAAGGCGGTGCCGGTGAGCAGCAGGGTGTTCGGCAGCGCCTCGGTGATCTTGTCGACGACGGGGGCGCGGAACTGGTACGACGTCCCGAAGTCACCCGTGAGCGCCTTGCCGCAGTAGTCCGTGAACTGCCGCCACAGCGGCAAGTCGAGTCCGAACTCCTCGCGATAGGCCGCCAGCTGCTCCGCCGACACCTGACGGCCGCCCGTCATGGTCTTCACCGGGTCGCCCGGGATCAGCCGGAAGAGGAAGAAGCTGGTCACGAGGACGGCCAGCAGCGACACGGCGGCACCGGCCACCTTGCCCGCCAGGTACCGCGGATACGCGGAACTCTTGCGTGCCCGCGGCCCGGCCGCCGGCCGCTGCTTGTCCTCGACCAGCGCGGGGGTCGCGTCAGCGGTCATGAGTACCCGCTCGCCGCTTTACTCGCGTTCCTCGGCGGTGGCCCGCCGCCGCATCGCCGCGAAGGCGCCGAGCCCGCCGAGGATCACGACACCCGCGACGATCCCGACCACGACCCCCGTCGACGACGCGTTGTCGGAGGAGTCGCCGGAGTCCGCGGGCACCGCCGACCACCAGCTCCAGTAGCCGTCCTGGCCATAAATGTTGCCCCCCTTCGCCGGCATGGTCGTGATCGACTTGATCTGGTCCGTCCGGAAGGCCTCGACCGCGTTCGGATACGCCATGACGTTCATGTACCCGAGGTCGTACAGCCGCGACTCCATCTGCTTGACGATGTCCGCCCGTTTGGCGGGGTCGTACTCGGTGAGCTGCCGGGCGTAGAGCTCGTCGTACTTCTCGTCGCAGATGAAGTTGTCCGTCGCGCCCGTGTCCTTCGGGGTCGCCGGGAGCGCGCCGCAGGTGTGGATGGACAGCACGAAGTCCGGGTCGGGGTTGACCGACCAGCCGTCGAACGCCAGGTCGTACTTGCCGGCCAGCCACGGGTCGGTCACGTTGTCCAGGCAGTTGAGCTGCACTCCGATGCCGAGCTTGCCCCACCACTCCTGGAGGTACTTGCCGACCGCCTTGTCGTTCGGGTCGGTGGCGTGGCACAGCACGCGGTAGGTGATGGGCTTGCCGTCCTTGCCGACGCGCTTGCCGTCGCCGTTCTTCTTGTACCCCGCCTGGTCGAGCAGCCGGGCCGCCTCGGCCGGGTCGTAGGCCAGCTTCTGGCTCGCGGACGGCTTCCAGAAGTAGTCCTGGAAGCGCGGCGGGATGTAGCCCTCGCCCTCGACGGCGTGGCCCCGGAACACCTTGTCGATGATGGCCTCGCGGTCCACGGCCCGGAACAGAGCGTTGCGCACCCGCTGGTCCAGCAGGGAGGGGTGGCCGTCGCCGAACTTCTCGCCGTTCTTCGCCTTGGCGCCCGGGTTGGTGGCGAGGGCGTAGAAGCGGCGGCCGGGGGCGTCGTTGACCTGGATGTCCTCAGCGCCCTTCAGGGACTCCGCCTGAGCGGGCGTCAGGGACGGAGACCCGGCGACGAAGGACACCTCGCCCTTGCGCAGCGCGGAGACGGCCGCGTCCTGGTCCTTGTAGTAGCGGAAGACCAGCTCGTCGAACTTCGGCGACCCGCGCCAGAAGCTCTTGTTGGCCTTGAGCCGGACGTAGCTGTCGGCCTTGTACCCGCTCAGCACGAACGGACCGTTCCCCACGACCGGGAAGCTCTTGTCGTTGTTGAACTCGGAGAAGGCCGAGACCTTCTCCCACACGTGCCTCGGCACGATCGGCACGTCCAGCGCGGCCATCGTCGCCTGCGGCTTCTTCAGCTCGATGACCAGCTTGGTGGGGCTCGGGGCCGTCACCTTCCTGAAGTTCCCGACGTAGCTGCCGTTCGCCGTGGCCGCGCCGGTGTCGGTCATCATCTTGTTGAACGTCCAGGCCGCGTCCTCGGCGGTGGCCTGCTGCCCGTCCGACCACGTGGAGTTGTCGCGGATGGTGTAGGTCCAGGTGAGCTTGTCCGGCGACGGCTCCCACTTGGTGGCCAGGCCCGGGATGGCGTGGTTGTCCTTGGGGTCGTAGTTGGTCAGGTACTCGTACATGAGCCGGTGGATGCTCGTGCTGAGCAGCCGGACCGCGAGGAACGGGCTGAGCGAGTCCACGCTCTGCGCCACGGCGACGGTCAGCACCTTCTTGCCGTCGTCGGCCGCCCGGGCCTGCTGGGACGCCGGGCCGAGCGGGGTCGCGAGACCGGCGGTGAGGGTGAGCGCGGCGGCCCCGGCCAGGGCGACGAGCCGGAGGCCGTGCGGGAGGCTGCGTTTCTGATCGTTCGTGCCCATGGTCGGACCTCGCGTCATCGCTCGGACGGGAAGGACGGGTTGATCAGCTGTCAGATGCGTGATGTGTGTGTACCAGCGGCCCACCCACCCGTCAACGCCGCATTCACCCCTTGTGGCCTGCGGAAATAACGAATTGGCGAGCTTTCCGCACCCATTGGTCGAGACCACTGACGCGCTCCTGGCCAGGGCCTGGCAACGGAATTCGCCCCTGAACGCGCCGAGGCCCGCGCCGAGTCGGAACGGCGCGGGCCGGGCGGGGATCGGCCCCTGAGAAGGGGCCGATCGGGTGAGGCGATTACTGCGTCGGAGGCGGCGGGGGCGGCGGGGTCTGTCCGTCCGGCTGGCCCGGGTAACCCGGCTGCTCGGGCTGCCCGGGCTGGGGGTAGCCGTAGCCCGGCTGCGGGGGAGCGGCCGGGGGCTGGCCCGGCTGCGGATACGGCTGGCCGGGGTGGGCGGCCGGTTGCCCGGGCTGCTGGCCCGGCTGGCCCGGCTGCCCCGGCTGCGGGTAGGGCGGCTGTCCCGCGGCCTGCGGGTACGGCTGTCCCTGCTGGGCCGGAGGCTGGCCCGGCTGGGCATAGGGCTGACCGGGCTGCGGGTACGGCTGTCCGGGCTGGGCGTACGGCTGCCCTGGCTGCTGGGGCTGCTGGGGCTGCTGGGGGTAAGGGCCCGGCTGACCGGGAGCCGGCTGCTGCTGCCCGGGGTACGGGGGCTGTCCCGGCTGGGCGTAGGGCTGACCGGGCACGGGCTGGCCCGGCATGGCCTGTCCGGGCACGGGCTGGCCTGGCATGGCATGTCCGGGCAGCGGCGGGGCCGCGACCGGCGGCGGGTTTCCGTCCGAGGTCCACAGGCCGTGCGACTGCTGATGGCGGACGAAGTCCTCGGCGACCATCGCCGCGAGGTTGAAGTACGCCTCGCGCACCTTCGGCCGCATCATGTCGAGGTCGACCTCTGCACCGGCGGCGAGATGCTCGTCGAAGGGCACGACGATGACACCCCGGCAGCGCGTCTCGAAGTGCGTCACGATGTCCTCGACCTTGATCATCTTGCCGGTCTCGCGGACTCCGGAGATGACGGTGATGGACCGTGAGACGAGGTCGGCGTATCCGTGCGCGGACAGCCAGTCCAGCGTCGTGCTCGCACTGCTCGCACCGTCCACGGACGGCGTCGAGATGATGATGAGCTGGTCGGCGAGGTCCAGCACACCGCGCATGGCGCTGTACAGCAGACCGGTACCCGAGTCCGTGAGGATCACCGGGTACTGCTTGCCCAGCACGTCGATCGCGCGCCGGTAGTCCTCGTCGTTGAAGGTCGTGGACACCGCAGGGTCGACGTCGTTGGCGATGATCTCCAGGCCGGAGGGCGCCTGCGACGTGAACCGCCGGATGTCCATGTACGAGTTGAGGTACGGGATCGCCTGGACGAGGTCACGGATGGTGGCCCCGGTCTCCCGCCGCACCCGGCGCCCGAGGGTGCCCGCGTCCGGGTTGGCGTCGATCGCGAGGATCTTGTCCTGCCGCTCGGTGGCGAGCGTGGAGCCCAGCGCGGTGGTCGTGGTGGTCTTGCCGACACCGCCCTTGAGGCTGATCACGGCGATCCGGTAGCAGGACAGCACGGGCGTGCGGATCAGGTCGAGCTTGCGCTGCCGCTCGGCCTCCTCCTTCTTCCCACCGATCTTGAACCGACCGCCACCGGCCGCCGGACGGCTGCTCTTCGCCTTCTGCTTCTTGCTGTTGAGCAGCCGGTCGGACGACAGCTCCACGGCAGCGGTGTAACCGAGCGGTGCGACCCCGGGGTTGGTCGGCTGCCGCTGGTCGTGCTGCATGGGCTGCGGCCAGGCGGCGCCGGTACGGGGGTCGACGGGCTGCTGTGGCTGTTGCCCCGGCTGCGGCTGTGGCTGCCCCGAGGGGGCGACCTGCGGGGACCGGCCTTCGGCGTGGGGCTGGGCCTGCGGGGGGATGTGCGGCTGTGGCTGGGCCTGCTGGTGAGGCGGCTGGGCGCCGGGGTGCGGGAAGCCGTAGCCGCCCTGCGGGGCGGGCGGGGTGCCCTGCTGGGGGAAGCCGTAGCCGCCCTGGGGGCTGGGTGCGGCCGGGTCGGGTGCGCCGGGGTACGGGAAGCCGTATCCGCCCTGCGCGTCGGGCACGGGGGCCGGCGCACTCTGGGGCTGCTGGACCGGAGGCTGCTGGGCATCCGGCGTCGGAGCGCCCGGCTGGGGGAAGCCGTATCCGCCCTGCGGGGTGGGTGGGGCAGTGGGCGGGGTGCCCTGGTGCGGGAAGCCGTATCCGCCCTGGGGGCTGGGTGCGGGCGGGGCAGGTGCGCCCGGGTGCGGGAAGCCGTATCCGCCGGGCTGCGGTGCGGGCTGCGCGGGCGGCTGGTTGGGCGGCGTCGGCGCGGGCTGGTTCCACGCGGCGGGGGCAGGCTGCGGCGCCTGCGGCTGGAACGGCGGCTGCTGCGCCGGCACGGAGGGCTGCGGCGGCACCGGGGGCTGTCCCTGTGCGGCCGTCGGCTGCGGCTGAGCGGGCGCGTTCGGCTCCGAGGGCTGCGCCGGCTGCTGCTGCGGCTGGGCCGGCCACTCGCTCGCCGGGGCCGGAGCGGCCGGCTGGTACGACGGTGGCAGCGGCGGCACGCCCAGCGGGGGCGGGGGAGTGAAGTCGGACGGCGTGGCGGGCGGGACATCGGGCGAGGCCGGGACGGCCGGTACGGCGTCCACAGGCCCACTCTGCGCGGACGCGCGGTCGGCGGGGGACGCGTCGGCCGGCTCGGCAGCGGGCGCCACCGAGTCCTCACCCTCGTGCTCGGCCCCGGCCGGTACGGCGTCCACAGGCTCGTCGGAGCCGGGCACCGCGTGCTCGGGCTGAACGTCCTCAGACTGTGCTTCCTCGGGCTGTGCGTCCTCGGGTTGTCCGTCCTCGGACTTCGTGTCCTCGGGCTGAGCGTCCTCGATCCGTGCCTGCTCGGATTCAGCATCGTCGGCCTTGGCGTCCGATGACTCCGCGTCCTCCGACCCGGCGTGATGGGCCTCGGTGTCCTGGGCCTCGGTGTCCTCGGTCTCAGTGCCCTCGGGCGTTGCAGTCTGCGGCTCGATGACCTCGGGTGCCACATCCTCCGCTTCGGGCCGCGTGTTCTCCGGCTCGGCCTCATCGAGGGGCGGCACATCGGCGAAGGAGTCCGCGTCCAGCGCGTAGTCCGAAACCGCAGCGGAGTCGTCCACCTCCACGCCGGGAGCGCCATCCTCCGCGTCCTCGGTACGGACACCGCCACCGGCCTCGTCGGCGTCCTTCGCTTCGGGTACCTCGGTGACCTCGGGTGCCTCGGGCGTGGAAGCCGCCTCCGCAGCGGCACGCTCCTCCATCTCCCGCTTCAGGGCGACGGCGGAGAAGCGCATGGTGGCACCGCTCTCCAGATCGCCGCTCTC
Source organism: Streptomyces sp. NPDC002130 (assembly GCF_040296465.1). Classification (NCBI taxonomy): domain Bacteria; kingdom Bacillati; phylum Actinomycetota; class Actinomycetes; order Kitasatosporales; family Streptomycetaceae; genus Streptomyces; species Streptomyces sp. NPDC002130. Next base: position 10,684 of record NZ_JBEOXI010000061.1, on the reverse strand, counting down.
CGGCTCCGCGGCATCACCGGAAGCCGCCGCAGCCGAAGCCTCGGGAGTGGTCGAAGCCTCGACAGTGGCCGGAGCCGCCGGAGGGGCAGGCGGAGTCGCCGGGGCGGCAGGCGGCGTCGCCGGAGTCTCGGGAACGGCCGGGGCCTGCGGCGGAGCCGGCGGCGTCCACTGCGACTGGTACCCACCGACGGGGATGTGCGGCACGGCCGTCGGAGAGGCCGCATCCCCCGCGGGCGCCTCGGCCTGCTCCGGAGACTGGTCCCCGCGTGGTGAACCCTGCGGCTCGAACCCGCTCCCCATCGGAAGCCTGGGCACGCCCGAAGGACCCCCCGAAGAGGGCGCGGGCGGAGCCGGCGGCGCGAAGGGCGCACCCGGCGCGGGCGCGGGAGGCGTGAACGGGGCGCCCGGAGCGGGAGCCGGAGCGGGAGGAGTGAAGGGCGCCCCGGGCGCCGGAGCCGGTGCGGAGGCCTGCCCCGGCAGAGAGGTCGGCAGGGACGAAGGCCCGCCGTCAGGATGGGCGTGCGCCGGCCGAGTCAGCCCGGGCAGCGGCGGCACGGGTCCCCTCGGCCCCGGGGTACCTGCGGGCGTCCCGGCAGCCCCGGCGGCTCCGGAACCACCGGGCACACCGGAGGCGCCGCTCGCCCCGGAGCCCCCGGAGCCCCCGGGCACACCCGAAGCCCCCGGCCCGGAACCGGGCGCCCCCGAAGCACTGGAGTCCTCGGACGCCCCCGCCCCCTGCCCCGAGGACGAACTCCCCGAGGCGTTCTGCGTGTACCAGGCGGGCGGGGCGTAGTCGATGGTGAACTCGCCCGTCATCTCCGCTGCGGACTCCGCGTCGGGCTGGTCATCGCCGGGTGTCGCCCAGCCCCCGCGGATCCCGTCCCGATCGCTGCTCACAGTGTTCCTCCTGGTGTGGTCGAGCACCCTCATGCCGTGCTGGGGCGACCCTTGCTTGTCGTCCGCCGTCGTGCGACGTCGTTTGAGGCTTTCGAGGGGTCGTCCGAGGTCGTCCGCTCCACAGGCTCCCCCGCCTCCCCCCTGGGACGCCGACGCCTACTCCACGGGGTCTGACGTCGAGCCCTGTCCCAGCCTAATCACCACACGCCCCGACCCGGCAGGCCCGTCTGCCCCTCCACAGCAACGCTGGACCTCGAAAACCAGGCAAATATGGCGTAATTGCCGACGCAACAGTTGACAAACCGGGTGCTACGAGAGGTTTCGCTACGAGGCCCGTCAGTCCATCCGACGTGGCGTACCCAACAGCCCGGTCTCCGCATCCGTGGGCTGTGTCATCACGTACTGCCGATCGCGGTCGGTACACCACAGGGTGAGACCGTCGGAGAGCCCCGGCAGGGAGTCCATTTCGGTCCGGGTGAGCGCCATCGTGCGGCCCAGTTCCGTGGCCTCGTCGGGCGACACCCTCTGAATCCCGACCAGCCGCGCCTGCCGCACGAGCCGCGGAGCGACCGGGCTGACGTACGGCAACAGGGTCAGCACCGACTGCCAGGGTCCGGAGACCACGCGACCGCGAGGTGGCCGCATCCCGCAGTCCCGCACCACCAGCACCGGCGTACCGGCCGAGGCACCCAGCGGCGGCACCCGCCCGACGTCGTACACGGACATCCCGTTCTGACCGCCCCCCATGGCGTGCACCATGGGCATCCAGGCCTGCGCCCGCGCCGTCTCCACGGCGACCCGCGTCCCCGTCGCCGCCGCCCTGAGCGCGATGACCTGCACGGTCCACAGTCCGCCGATGAGTACGACGTCGTACGGCAGCGGCCGATTGAGCCCGAGTACCGCGGGCCGGTTCTCCGCGTCCACGCCGATGACGACGCCGTCGTCGGCCACGGGAAGGGCGAGAGTGCCCAGTTGCTCGATCGTCACGGAGTGCCGCGGGTGTCTCGGGCCGATCAACCCGAAGCCGCGGCGCAGCAGTTCACGCGCCCGCTCGGGGGCAGAGGTCTGCGGCTCGCCCCGTCCGGTGGCCGCCGCCTGTCCTACGCGCGGGGTCGTCGCCGTCACCGGGCACCTCCGAGGGGCAGCGTGGCGAGCATGCCGGGCACCTGTTCCCGGTCGAGTCGGGCGAGCCCCATGCCCGTGTGCCGGGCCGCAGCCTGCACCGCGCGCCGGGCGGCGACGAGTTCGTCGTCACTGCGTCCGGTCACCCGCAGGTGCCCGCAGACGGACACCTCCTTGCGCTCCCCTCGCTTGAGCGTGAGGCTGAAGGTGGTGGCGAGGGAGGGGACGGCCGTGACCAGGGCGACGAGCTGGGGCAGCGACGGCGCCCTCTCCCCACCCAGGGCGGGCCACCGACGGACCCAGTACGTGGTGTGTCTGCGGTTGTCGCAGCGCCAGTTCCGGCCCGACTCCTCGGTCCGCCGCTCCCGCGTGTCCGTCCGCCCGGCCTCCGCGGTCACCAGCGGGTTGGCGCAGGCCGATGTGGCGATGGCGGAGGTCAGCTGCTCCTCGTCGAGGAGGGTCGCCCGGAATCCGGATCCGGTGAGTCGGCTCGCGAGATGATCGGCGGCACGCACGACGCACTTCTGCGCTCCGACCAGCCCGCCCCCGCGCGCGGCCACTGCTTCCGGGCACAGTTCCGGGTCGAGCTTCAACGCGATCCACGTGATGCGTACGGCCGGCGCACCCGTCTGCTCCTGCAGGGGCGCATAGTTGGCGACGGCCACGGACTGCCGGGGCAGATGGATCGCGGGCGCGGGCTGGGTGTGGAGCACGACCTGCGCCGACTCCAGCCGGATGCCGTCCACCTCCAGGGCGTCGTGTACCAGAGAGAGCGGCAACGGCTGTTTGTTCCGCTCGGCCCGCAGCGCCGTGGCGTCGGCCTCGACATGCAGGACCGCGGTGACGAACGTACCGTCCCCGACGATTCCGACGGGTCGGCGGTCACGGCCGGTGTACGTGTACGTCCGTAGGCTCGGGTCGCACTCCACGGCCGGCGCCAGCCCTGGCTCCGTGCCCTCCGGTACCGGCGTACTCGCGGCCCGCCGCTGCCGTGCACGCAACGCCTGCGCCGTGGCCAACCATTCGGGCAGGGAACGCCCACGGCGACGGAGGAAGGAGAACAGCACCAGACAGCCGGCGAGGACGGCCGCAGGCACCACGGCCACGGGATCGATCACCCATCCGACGAGCAGGATGGCCGCCGCGACCTCGAACAGGACAAGGCGTTGCAACCGGAATGCCCCGACCTGCCCCGAACGCACCCTGGAGTGGAGCGCCCCCGGCGAGGCCGGCCGCTGCGCCGGTCCCTGCCCGGACGCCGAAGCACCCCGTGTCCGCGATCGGTCACGGGACCGGGCGCGCGTTCCGGAAGCCATCACTCCATCCCCCCGTTCTGCTGACAACTCACTGGTGTTTCAGCACCACACCATGCCTTGAAGGCCCGGGCACCCTACCCGCTCCACAAGTCCCCGCGGATACCAGGCATAGTAGGGGGCCGCTCTGACACCGGGGCGGTCGGCCATGACACACCAGGCGAGCGCGGCACATCTGAACACGGGGAGAGACAAGCAGAGATGGCATCTCGGCGCGACCAGCTCAATGCCTACACCTTCGCGAAGCGCCGCATGCTCGCGGCCTTCCTGCAGTCGTCGCCCGACGGTTCGGAGGAGGGGGCGCCCCGGCCACTACGCGCGGTCATCCCCGGCGCCATCGTGGGTGTGGTCGTCATGGCCGTGTTCGGGGCCTGGGGCATGTTCAAGCCCACTGCACCCAAGGGCTGGGACGAGCCCAACGCCAAGGTGATCGTCGCCAGCGACTCGACCACGCGCTACGTCGTCCTGAAGACCGGCAAACAGGTCCAGCTGCACCCGGTCCTCAACATGGCGTCCGCGAAGCTGCTCCTCAACGAGGGCCAGGGGGACGTGGTCACCGTCGCCGAGTCCGTCCTCGACAACGGCAAGATCCCGCACGGAGCCACCATCGGCATCCCGTACGCGCCCGACCGTCTCCCCTCGGCGTCCGAGGCGGGCGGCGAGAAGCGCTGGGCGGTCTGCGAACGCCCCAGCGCCGGCGGCGAGTCCATCCAGAAGGCGGCCCTGGTCCTCGCCTCCCGCGACTTGAAGGCGACCGAGGGCAAGGGCGAGAAACTGACGGGCGGGCAACTGCTCTACGTCGTGGCCCCGGACGGGAAGCACTACGTGGTGGACGCGAGCGGACGCTCGTACGCCATCGACAAGAGCAACGAACTGCTGCTGCGCGCCGTCGTCGGCTCCGGACGCAAGCCGCAGAAGGTGTCCAGGGAGTGGCTGGAGACCTTGCACACCGGCGACCCGATCTCCTTCCCGAAGATCCCCGACCAGGTCGGTATCGCGGCCGACGCCCCCGGCCAACTGGACGAGAAGACCAACAAGGTCGGCATGGTCCTCAAGGCGTCCGACCTCAACAGCGACCAGTACTACGTGGTGCTGCCCGGCCGTGTCGCCCCCATCTCGGCCTTCGTGGCGCAACTCCTGCTGTTCAGCCAGGACTTGGTCTCCCTCGGCCAGGCCGGTCAAGCCAAGGGCATGAGCCCCGGCGCGATCGTCCCCGGCAAGCCGTTCGGCACCGAGCACCGCTGGCCGACCGAGGACCCCCAGCCCGTCAACGAAGCCTCCGGCACGGCAGGAAGCCGCAACACCGTCTGCAACGTCCTGCGCGGCGTCAACACAGGTTCGGGCGCCACCACCCTGAGCACCTGGGCCGGCACGGACTTCCCGGCCGAGCTCCCCGCCGGTTCCTCCAGCGCCTACGTCACGCCCGGCTCCGGCCAGCTTTACCGCCAGTTCCAGGGCAGGGAGACCAAAGCCGGCCCCGTCTTCCTCGTCACCGACACCGGCCTGCGCTACGTCCTGCAGTCCAACGCCGACAGCGGCGCGGACGACGCCGGCATCGGTACGACGGCCAAGGACCGCCGGCAGGCCCAGCAGGAGGCCCAGCAGGCCCAGACCCGACTCGGCTACAAGGACGTGGACCCCGCGCCGATCCCCGCCGCCTGGTCGGAGTTCCTGCCCACCGGCCCACGCCTGTCGACGACGGCGGCACGCCAGCCGCAGGGATCCTGAGAGGGCCGGACATGCCACACCTGCCCTCCCTCCTCCGGGCGGCGACCACAGTGGTGGCCGCGACCGTGCTCACGACCGCCCCCGTCGTCCTCGCGCCCCCCGCGGCGGCGGCCGACCTGCCGTACTCGGACCAGTGCGCGTTCCCCAACGGCAAGTACCCGGGCCGACCCTGGTCCCTGCAGCGCGTCCTCCTGGACGAGCTGTGGAGCCAGTCCACGGGCAAGGGCATGCGGGTGGCGGTGATCGACACCGGCGTCGACGTGACGAATCCCCAACTCACCGACGCGGTCGACGTGAAGAGCGGCCGCAATCTCCTGCCCAAGAACCTCAAGGACGACGACGGCAACCCGATCGAGCGAGGCAAGGAGAACGGCACCACGGACACGGTCGGCCACGGCACCAAGGTCGCCGGCATCATCGCGGCCCGGCCCGCCAAGGGCACCGGCTTCGTGGGCCTGGCCCCCGATGCGACGATCATCCCGATCCAGCAGAACGACGCGGAGGGCAACGGCGACGTAGGCACCCTGACCGACGCGATCCGCTACGCCATCCGGGCCGGGGCCGACGTCATCAACATCTCCCAGGACACCACAAAGCCGATGACGTCGACGTCCGACCTGAAGCTGGCGATCGACCAGGCACTGGACCAGAAGATCGTGGTCGTGGCCTCGGCGGGCAACGACGGCCTCGGCGGCAACGTCAAGGAGACGTACCCCGCTTCCTACGAGGGCGTCCTCGCCGTCGCCGCCTCGGACCGCAACAACGAGCGCGCCTCCTTCTCCCAGTCCGGCGAGTTCGTCGGCGTGGCGGCCCCCGGTGTCGACATGATCTCTACCGTCCCCAAGGGCGGCCACTGCTCCGACAACGGTACGAGCTTCTCGGCGCCGTACGTCGCCGGTCTCGCGGCGCTGATCAAGGCGAAGCATCCCGACTGGACGGCCCGGCAGATCGTCGCCCAGATCGAACAGACCGCGGAGCGCACCACCGCGGGCCACGACCGCCTGATCGGCTGGGGAGTGGTCGACCCCGTACGCGCCCTGACGCAGGACGAACACCCCATGGAGTCCCCCGAACCCCAGGCGGGCCTGGGCAAACCGGAAGCCCCCACCCCGGCCGAGTTCCAGATCGGTGAGACCGCCGAGGAACGCAACGCCCGCCTTGCCACCTACGTGGCCGTGGGCGCGGTGGTCCTGGTCGCGGGGATGGGCGGCACGGCGGTGGCGCTCCGCGACGCGCGGCGCAGGCAGAAGCGACGGGCGGAGGGCGGACCATGGACGCGCTGACCGAACTGAATGTCCTCGGCCTCGTCCTGTCCGCCGTGCTGCTGGCCATGGCCTGCGTCAAGGCGGACCGCGTCCGGGCGTGGCGCACCGGCGTCAACCCGTCGGCCGAGGAACTGTCCGACGCCTCCTTCGTCGCCGCTCGCGTCATCTTCGTCGCCATGGCCGGCGTCGGCATCTACCTGAGCGTGCAGGGTTTTGGAGTCTCCGATGACACCACGTGGGACGACGCCGAGTTGACGGCTGCGGTGCAGGGGGCCACGGACGCCTTGGACGGCAGCTCCGGCTTCGGCGACATCTATGCCGAGGACAACGACACCGGCTGGATCGACGAGTACGCGACAAAAATTGAGCAGGAGGTCGTCGAGCACGGCGGCGGCGACGCCCCGCAGTACGGCGTGAACGCGACGCCCGCCGCTCCGAACACCGCTTCCGAGGCGCGCTACACCGTCACAGCCGCCGACTCGGCCTTCTGCATGCAGGTCACACGCACCCGGTCGAAGGACGGGGACTATGAGCCGCCGGGAATCGCGGGAGGTCAGGGGACGGTGACCGTCCCCTCGTATGACTTCGCGGTGACGACGCGTGAAGGGGGTTGCTGACTCCATGGCGTGGCCTCATCTCGTCCGCTTCGCAACTCACGTACCACAAGAATCAGTTGGTCGCGTCTGACCCGTTGACTACAGTGGTCATCGAGTGTGCCGATCGGGGTCAACACCTGTGCACCGCTCAACGACTTGATCAACGGGGAACGGGGAGGAAAGGCATGCTGCCTGCGGAGGGTCTCAAAGTCGGCTTGGAGGCGCTGGGAACCTTCAAGAAGCGTGTCGATGCCGTGCTCTCCACCTTCGAGGGCTCACCCGGCAGCCCTCAGAAAATCGCGGCGCACGCCCTCTCCGAGGCCTCCTTCAGCGGCTCGGGCGGCTTCGCCGAGGCCAAGGGCCTCCACAGCCAGTACGAGCGCGTCCACGAACGTCTCACCGCACTCTCCAAGAACCTGGGCCTTCAGATCGAGGCGATGCAGATCGCCGTCATGGGCGCGGGTGGAAACTTCAGCAACATCGACGAGGAGGAGCGGCGGCGGTTCTGGGAGATCACGACTGATATCGGCCGTCAGCACGAGGAAGCGGAACGGGAGAGGGCAGCGGCGGAGGCTGCGAAGCAGGGCGAGTCCGCGCCAGAACGTTCTTCTGACGACCAGGCAGGTGACCTGTACTGATGAGCGAAGAGAAGGAACACCCGGTACCGCACCGGGCGGAGAGGGAGCAGGCCGCGGCGCAGGTCAGCGTCATCGACATGGTGAGCGGTGCGACGGGGGTAGCCCAGCTCCTCCCCTTCGGCTGGAAGGTTCCCCGTGTCTTCGGCAAGACGAACTTCGAGGGCCACGCCCTGAACGACATGATCGACATGGTCGAGTCCGCAAAACCAGAGGACTTGGAACTTGCGGGCACTGCCCTGCTGAACGCCCAGACCGCCATCGAAGAGGCCGCCGAGGAACTCGAAGGCCACATCACCCGGGTCGACTGGGAGGGCGAGTCGGGCGAGGCCTTCCGTAAATGGGGCGCCAATCTCGTCATCCACGCCCGCAAACTCGCCGCCTTCGCCGACGCCGCCGGCACCCAGGTCACGGCAGCGGCCACGGGCCTCGCCTCCGTCCGCAGCGCAATGCCGCCGCGCGACACCCGAGAGGACCCCAAGGCGGTCGCGGACATCCCGACGCCCAAGCAAACCGAAAGCAACGCGGAGTACGCGGCTGCGGTCAAGGCCGAGAAGGACCGCCAAGAGGCGATCAACCAGATGAACCGGCTGGCGTCCTTCTATGCGGTGTCGGAAGAGATCATGGCGGGGCAGGAGCCGCCGACGTTCGAGCCTATGCCGGATGTGGGGGTGCCTAAGCCCGATCCGAAGTATGGGGATTACAGAAACGTTGGAGAGCAAGGCAGTGGAGGGCTAGGGGTCCCCCACCAGCCCGTGGCGGCCGGACATGACTCTTCGAGTACGGCGACCGGGCACGCGCATTCGGGAGAACCTACGCCACCGCTCAAGCATGTGGACGCTCGGACCGCTTCCTCGGATGCGAACGTCGGCACGAAGATCGACAGCGTGGGCACCCTGCCGCCCCAGGAAGCCACGAGGCCGTCGACCAATGTGGCGCCGACGGTGACTGGTCCCCTTGGCGGAAACGGAGGCACAGCCCCTCCCTATCCCTCCGGCACCGTTCCTCCCGCCCTCAGTAAGCCGGCCGGCCGTACCTCTGCCTTCGGCGGAGCGAATGGCAACAGGGCCCCGATCTCGGCTCAAGGACGTACAGGCACTCCGAGCGGGACCGTCGGCGGTCGTGGCGCCACTGGCCCGATGGGGCACGCCACCACCACGGGGCAGTCAGGTGCTCGAGGTGGCAGCGCTTCCCCCATGGGCCGAGGCGTCTCCGGCGGAATGCCACGCGCTGTCGGAGGGCCGGTGAGCGACCGCGCGGGCGGTTCGAGTGCCACAGGTGCGGCGCGCGGTAATGGCGTTGTCGGAGGAAGGCCCGTCACAGGTCCTCAAGGGACGACCGGTTCCAAGGTCCCGCGCGGTACGGTCGTCGGCGCCGGCGGCAACACTGGCTCCCGTGCGCCCGTCGGCCACATCGGGCAGCGTGGAGTGATCGGAGCGCCGAACTCCACCCCTGGCGCTCGTCCGGGCCAGACTGCGCGTCCAGCCGCGGGAAATGCCGACGGGGTCGTCGGTACACCCAAGGGGCGAGCCCCAGCAGGGAGAAATGGTGGACCGGCCGGAGACGGCGCGGGCGCACCGCACGGTCGCACGGCGAATCGACGCAACACGAACCGCAGGGATCGTGAGGGTGACTCCCAACCGGAGACCCCTCGACGCAACACGCCACCAGTGACTGACTGATCAGAGCGAGGATCTACAGAGGCATGACAGGGACCAGCCCACGTGGCGGATTGACGGCGTTCGTCGCAGGACGTGCCGGAAGACGGGTGTCCACCGCGTGCGCTGCATTCGGTGCTTTCGCAATCATGTCTTCGGGGATGGCTCCGAGTGCGGCCGCCGCAGACGTTCAGTCGCAGCAGTGGTACTTGAACGCGATGCACGCCGAAGACATGTGGAAGATCAGCACCGGCAAAGGCGTCAAAGTTGCCGTGCTGGACACCGGCGTGAATCCGGATACATCTTCCCTCAAGGGCCAGGTGCTCGGAGATGAGGTGCCGGAGGCGGTCTCGCACAACGCCACTGAGGACTACAACGGCCACGGCACCAGCATGGCGGAGTTGATCGCCGGTACCGGCGCAGGAGGCGGCATGCAAGGCCTAGCCCCCGGTGCGAAAATCGTCCCCTATCGCGTGCTCTCCAAAGGCGTGAGCAGCACCGACAGGAAGAAGACACCGTCAGTCGCCGATGCGATCAAGGCTGCGGCTGACAGCGATGCTCGGATCATCAACATGTCGTTCGGCAGTGACATCATCGACCCAGACGTGGAGAAGGCCATCAAGTACGCCCACTCCAAGGGCAAACTGATGTTCGCTGCTACCGGAAACGACGCCGAATCGAAAAACTTCATCGGCTATCCGGCCGCCTATCCTTATGTAGTGGGGGTGGCTGCCGCTGACGACAAGGGGAAGGTGGGCGCCTTCTCGGAATTCGGCAACTATGTCGATCTTGCGGCTCCAGGCCTCAACGTGCCCTATTGGTGCGACGCGACACTCCGCTCGTATTGCGACGAGGGAGACGGAACAAGTATGGCCTCCTCCATCGCCTCCGCCTCAGCCGCCCTCATCTGGTCCGCCCACCCCGACTGGACCCCCAACCAGGTCCTCCGCAGTCTGATCGACACAGCGAGCCGTGACTGGCCGAAGAACAAGCCGAGCAATTACCTGGGCTATGGCCTGGTCCGCCCCCGCAAGGTGCTGGAGAACAGCGACATCAACCCGGGTTCGGCCGCCACCGACCCCCTCAGCTTCGAGAACGGAACCGGCGTCACGGGCGTCACCGCCTCACCCTCCGCTCCGGCATCAACCTCGTCACAGGCCCCCAAGAACACTTCTGGCGGCCAGACTTCGGCGTCAGGATCGACTTCGGAGTCATCCGACAACACCACGATGTGGGTCGCTCTCGGAGCCGCAGGGGCGGTCCTGGTGATCGGGGGCGGCGCCTTCGCGGTGATCCGCTCGCGGCGAAACGCATGACGGCTCACGCACGCTGATCGGTCACACACAACCTTTCCGGCGCGGTGACGCGCTCGGAAACGAACCACAGTTCTTACGAAGGGGAGTGCCGAAATGGTCGACCGCAAGCTTAATGAAAGCGACGTACAGAGGCTTCAGACAGAGGTCGTCGATC
>NZ_JBEOXI010000060.1:0-38213 GCF_040296465.1 Streptomyces sp. NPDC002130 | reverse complement strand
CTACCACCGTCCTGGCATTCGAGCCGTCCACTCGGGCCTACGATCGTCACACGAAAGCACTGCCGGGGTGCCTCACAGCAGCGTAACTTAGCTCGCGAGACGCCCGCCGACAGCCGCCACCTCCCACTGGCAACGCCGCCGCCACCTGCCCGTGACCGAACCGCCGAGGGGTCCCGTTCCGTGAGTCTGCATGCCACCCTCCAGCCCTACGCCGACGCCTGGACCCACTCCATCGAAGCGATATCCGAGCTGCTCCAGCCGCTCCCGGAGGCCGAGTGGAACCGGCGGACGCCGTGCCCCGGGTGGTCGGTGCGGGACGTGGTCTCCCATGTCATCGGCCTGGACTGCGAGATGCTCGGCGACCCGCGGCCCATCCACAGCCTCCCGCGCGACCTCTTCCACGTCACCAACGAGCACCAGCGCTACATGGAGATGCAGGTCGACGTCCGCCGCCACCACACGGCACCGGAGATGACCTCCGAGCTGGAGTACGTGATCATCCGCCGCAACCGGCAGCTGCGCAACGAGTCGCGCGACCCGGGCACGAAGGTGCGGGGGCCGCTCGGCAGCGAGCTCGCCCTGGAGGAGTCGATGCGGCGGCACGCGTTCGACGTGTGGGTGCACGAGCAGGACCTGCGCACGGCCCTCGGCCGGCCCGGCAACCTCGACTCCCCCGGCGCTCTGGTCGCCCGTGACGTGCTGCTCGGGGAGCTCCCGCGCGTGGTGGCCGAGGACGCGCAGGCACCGCGCAGCTCGGCGATCGTCTTCGACGTGCACGGGCCCGTGGAGTTCCTGCGCACGATCCGCGTCGACATCCAGGGCCGCGGCACCCTGGAGACGGCACCGGCGCTCGGCCCCGCCGCCACCCTCACCCTCGACTGGGAGACGTACGTCCGCCTGGCCTGCGGCCGTGTGACACCGGAGTCGGTCTCCGACCGCCTGAAGACGGAGGGCGACCCGGACCTGACGGCGGCGATCCTGAACAACTTCACGGTGACGCGGTAGGGATGCCCCGGGCTGCGGGCACGCGCAGCCGCCCAGCTGCGGGCACGCGCAGCCGCCCAGCTGCGGGCATGCGTGCCGCTGGGGGCGGCACGGGTGGGCGCAGCGGCACCCCGCTACGCCGGGTTGCGCACCCACCCGGCCCCAGCACCAACGCCCAGGGCACGAAAACCCCATGCCGTCGTTCAACCCCGACGCATACCGTCCCTGGCCATGACCACACCACCCCACCGCACCCGCCTCACCTTCCACGGCCCCCTGTCCGAGACCCGCGCGGACGCCCTCGTCCGACGCCTCACCCGCCACCACCCCACCACCGTCCTGGACATCGGCTGCGGCCCGGGCGAACTGATGCTCCGCATCCTGGCCACCACGCCGGAGGCGACCGGCACCGGCATCGACCTGGACGCCGACGACCTGGCGCGAGGGAGAAAGGCCGCCGAGGACCGCGGACTGGCGTCCCGGGCCCACTTCCTGGAGGAGTCCGCCACCGGAACCACCCAAGGCCCCGCCGACCTCGTCCTGTGCGTGGGATCGAGCCAGGCCCTCGGCGACCGGCTCCCCGACGCGCTCAAGGAGCTGCGCCGCCTGGTCACCGGCCACGGCCGCGTCCTGCTCGGCGAGGGCTTCTGGCAGCGCACCCCCACCCCCGACGAGCTGTCCCGCATGTGGCCCGACGCCGCCGTGACGGACCACCCCGACCTCGCGGCGCTCATCAGCATGGCGATCGACGCGGGGTTCCGGCCGGAGTGGACGGAGACCGCGAGCCTCGACGAGTGGGAGGAGTTCGAGTCGGGGTACCTCGCGGACACCGAGGTGTGGCTCGCCGAGCACCCCCGTCACCCCCTGGCGGAAGAGACACGGCAGCACGTCGACCGGCACCGCGCCAGGTGGCTCACCTACCGCGGCATCCTCGGCCTCGCGTACCTCACCCTCGTACCCACCGCCTGACGGACGTCAGGCGGGCACGTGCACCGTCTCCACCCGGCTCGCCACCAGCCGCTCCCGCTCCCGCCGTTGCGCCCGCCTGCGCAGCCGCAGGATCTGGGAGACCCCGACCGCCTGGAGCACGAACACCACAGAGAAGGCCAGGGACCAGTCGTCACCGGTGGCGTCCAGGAGGACGCCGACAGCGAGCAGCGTGGTCATGGAGGCCACGAAGCCGCCCATGTTGGTGATGCCGGAGGCGGTGCCCTGCCGTTCGGGCGGGTTGGCCGGCCGGGCGAAGTCGAAGCCGATCATCGACGCCGGTCCGCACGCTCCGAGCACCGTGCACAGCACGATCAGCAGCCACATCGGGGCGTGGGGGCCGGGGTAGGCGAGGGTGGCCGCCCACAGGGCCGCCGTCGTGCCGACCGTGCCGAGCGCGAGCGGCAGCCGCGCCCCGTGGTGCCGGGCCACGATCTGGCCGTAGACCAGGCCGACCACCATGTTCGACAGGACGACGAGGGTGAGCAGTTCACCGGCGACCGCCCGGGACAGTCCCTGCGCCTCGACGAGGAACGGCAGACCCCACAGCAGCAGGAACACCATCGCCGGGAACTGCGTGGTGAAGTGCACCCAGAGGCCGAGCCGGGTCCCGGGCTCCCGCCAGGAGGCGGCGATCTGCCGCCGCACGTAGGCCGCGCCCTGGTGCGGAAGCGGCTCCGGCTCCCGGCCCTCCGGGTGGTCCTTGAGGAACAGCAGCACCAGGACGAGCACCACGGCCCCGGCGGCCGCGCTGCCCGCGAACGCCGCCGTCCAGCCGACGCCGTGCAGCAGCCGGGCCAGCACGAGCGTGGAGACGAGGTTCCCGGCCATGCCGACCAGTCCCGCGAACTGGGCGACCAGCGGCCCGCGCCGGGCCGGGAACCAGCGGCTGCCCAGACGCAGCACGCTGATGAAGGTCAGCGCGTCTCCGCAGCCGAGCAGCGCCCGGGAGGCGAGCGCCATGCCGTACGTGGGGGAGAAGGCGAAGCCCAGTTGCCCGGCGGTGAACAGCACCGCGCCGAGCGCCAGCACCTTCTTGGTGCCGAGCCGGTCGACCAGCAGGCCGACGGGGATCTGCATGCCCGCGTAGACGAGCAGCTGGAGGATGGAGAAGGTGGAGAGGGCCGAGGCGTTCACGTGGAAGCGGTCGGCGGCGTCGAGGCCGGCCACGCCCAGGGACGTGCGGAAGATGACCGCGACGAAGTAGACCGAGACGCCCGTGCCCCATACGGCCAGTGCCCTGCGGCCGCCCGGCGGCTCACCCGGTATCGCGGTGGCGCTCATCGGACCTCTCCCCGGGCCAGGTGCGAGAACCAGCCGATGTGCCGCCGGACGAGGCCGACGGCCGTCTCCGCGTCGTCGGAGCGCAGCGCGTCGAGGATCTCCTCGTGCTCGGCGAGGGTCTTGGCGAGGCGGTCGGGGTGGGAGTGCATGATGGCGACGCCCATCCGGAGCTGGCGGTCGCGCAGCTGGTCGTAGAGGCGGGAGAGGATCTCGTTGCCGCCGCTGCGGACGATCTCGGCGTGGAAGCAGCGGTCGGTGACGGCGGCGCCGGCGAAGTCCCCGGCGGCGGCCTGCTGCTTCTGCCGGGCCAGCAGCTCCTCCAGACGTTCGATGAGCCCGGCGGGCGCGGGCACGGCCTTGCGCGCCGCGTGCTCCTCGACGAGCAGCCGCGTCTCGACGACGTCGGCGATCTCCTGCGCGGAGACGGGCAGGACGAGGGCACCCTTCTTCGGGTAGAGCCGGATCAGCCCCTCGACCTCCAGCCGGAGCAGGGCCTCACGGACCGGCGTGCGGGAGACGCCCACGGCTTCGGCGAGCTCGCCCTCGGTCAGGAGAGTGCCCCCCTCGTAGCGGCGCTCCAGGACGCCCTGTTTGACATGGGCGTAGACGCGGTCGGCGGCGGGCGGTTGCTTCACGGCCAGGGTCATGCGGACAGCATAGATACAACACGTACGCATGGATGGATACGTCCAGTATGCGGACTTGAATGTCACACATCCGTGGCAAAGGGGGGATCCCCCTCGGCAACAGCACAACCACGTGTGCTAGTTACGAGTCAGACACGTGCGGCCCCTTTCCCCTCGTCCTCAACTCGGCCGCACCGTTGAGGCATTCGACGCAATCGGGGTACTTCACTTGATAACCCGCATTAAGGGCACCCGTCTCCGCAGAGCCGCGGCCGTCGCCGTCACCACCGGCGCCATGCTCGCGACCGGTGCCCTCACCGTCGCGCCGGCGCAGGCCGCCTCGGCGCCCTCCATCGCCGCCAAGGGCGGCTATGTGATGAACAACGCGACCGGCAAGTCCCTGTACACCAAGGCGGCCGACACGCGCCGCTCGACCGGCTCGACCACCAAGATCATGACCGCACTGGTGGTGCTGAAGCAGTCGAACCTGAACATGGACAGCAAGGTCACGATCCAGAAGGCGTACAGCGACTACATCGTCGACAACAACTACGCGTCCAACGCGAAGCTGATCGTCGGCGACAAGGTCACCGTCCGCCAGCTGCTGTACGGGCTGATGCTGCCGTCCGGCTGCGACGCGGCGTACGCGCTCGCCGACAAGTTCGGCTCGGGCTCGACGCGTTCGGCGCGCGTGAAGTCGTTCATCGGCAAGATGAACACCACCGCCAAGAACCTGGGTCTGCAGAACACCCACTTCGACTCGTTCGACGGCATCGGTCACGGCGCCAACTACTCCACGCCGCGCGACCTGACCAAGCTCGCCAGCGCGGCGATGAAGAACTCCACGTTCCGCACGGTCGTCAAGACCAAGAAGTACACGGCGAAGACGACCACCAAGACCGGCGGCACGCGGACGATGGCGCCGTGGGAGAACACCAACCCGCTGCTGAGCAGCTACAGCGGCGCGATCGGTGTGAAGACCGGTTCCGGCCCGGAGGCGAAGTACTGCCTGGTCTTCGCCGCCACCCGCAACGGCAAGACGGTCATCGGCACGGTCCTCGCCTCGACCGGCCTGGACGCGCGCAAGGCGGACGCGACGAAGCTGCTCAACTACGGCTTCACCAGGTAGGACGAACCAAGCAGGACGACGAAGGGGGCTCCACCGCGCACCGCGGCGGAGCCCCCTTCGTCATACGCCTGCCTTCGTCATACGGAGGTCATGCCGCGGTGCGCTGACGGCGCTCCAGCGCCCGGGCCGCCTTGCGCCGGCCGCCCGACAGCACGTTCACCGGGGCGCCCGCCCCGGCTCCCGGCTCCAGCTGCCAGCCGCGGATCCGCGCCGCGACCCGGACCAGCCGCTGGTCGTCCGGGCGTACGTCGACGCTGAACAGCGACTCGTCGGGCGTACGGTCGTCGCCGCCCCAGCGGACCACGCCGTCGAGCTCGGCGAGGATGTCGCGGATCACGACCTCCTGCTGCGGGAAGAAGCCGCCCCGGGCGCCGCGCGGATAGAAGCCGGGCCGGATCCGCACGGCCGTGCCGGACGCCAGATTGGACTCGGGCCGGCTCCTGGCGAGGCCGGCCGGGTCCTGCCATCCGACGACGTCGCCACGGCGCAGCGGGTCGACCTCGTAGTGGAACCGGCGCACCAGGTGGACGAGGACGGTCTCCACGTCACCCATGCGCACGGCGACGCCCGTGAGCGGGGTGCCGGGCACGGGACGGGTGTAGACGGTGCCGCCGTCGTCGGCGACGTTCTCCATCTGCCAGCCGTTGTGGGAGCGCGAGCCGGCCAGCACGCGCCGGGTCCGGTCCTGCGCGCTGCGCAGAGCGTCCCGCACACGGGCCGGGATCGGGTTGTTCGCGTCGGCGTACGCCTGGGACAGGAAATGGGACAGGGGCAGGGCGGCGACGCCCACGGCACCTCCGACGGCGGCGATACGGCCGAGCAGGGCACGGCGGGACAGGCTCCTGCGGTGGGCGGCGCCGGGCGTCGAGGGTCTGCGGGGGAGGCTGAGCTTCAAGGGAGTCTCTTCCTGAAGTTGTGTCGCGCACGCGCTCAGGCGTTGCGGAGGATGCTGTTGTACTTCTCGAAGATCTGGTACACGGCCAGGCTCTGGTGCGTCTGGGAGTCCACGTCGGGGTCCCAGGCCCGGTAGAGGCGCAGGAGTTCGGTGATCTCGAACTCGACGAGGTCGAGGCGCATGGACCGCGGGGTGGTGACGCGGTCGCCGGGGGGCAGTTGGCCGCCGGGCCTGCCCCGGGTGCCCCACAGGTGGATCAGCGCCGCGGTGCGCACACTGAACGCGTTGTCCTTGTTCAGCTGCTGCCACACGGTCCACAGGTCGGCGTCCTTGGCCGCGTCACGGTGGTCGCCGGCGACGAAGCCCCAGCCGATGCAGTGGTTCCAGGCCTGGATGGCGTCGGCCGCGCTGATCTCGCCGATGCCGGTGTGCGAGTCCCGCACGGAGCCGGAGCCCGTGAGGTGGTGGTCGGCGACCTGCTGGTCGGTGGCCTGATCGGCGAGGCCGTAGTCGCGCAGGGCCCAGTACACGACCGTCTGGATCAGCGCCTTGCGCATCGAGTACGTCCTCGACAACTCGGTGATCAGCCCGTCCTGCTCCTGGATCGCCGCGACGGCCTGCGCGTTGGTGTAGAGCCGCGCGCCGCCGCCGATGCCACCCGTGTCCGGGCGGCCGATCGACTGCATGTAGCGGGAGAGGTCGGCCCGCAGCGCCGGCACCTGACGCGCGTCGAAGGCGACGTCCGGGACGGCGGGCCGCGGCCGGTCGAACACCCCCTGCCCGGTGTCCCGCCCCGAGGCGATGTCGGCGTCGATCTCCAGCTGTCCGTCCCCGGAGCCGAGGGTGCGGACGACGAACTGGTCATAGGCCCAGTCCCCGGGCAGCGGGTGCCCGGCGTTGCCGTCGAAGCCCGCGGACATGCCGGCGACGAAGCTCGCGGTCGAGTAACCGGCCGCGCCGACCCGTGCGCACACGTTGCGGGAGCCGTAGACGCCGATCTCGTACGGGTGGCCGGAGTCTGCCATCGCCTCCTTGACGCCCTTGAAGTGGGGCAGGACGTTCGCGGTGATCTCGGCGTCGATCGCGTCGAAGTCGACGGCGAAGAAGATCCGCGTCCCCCGCCGGAAGCCGTGGTCGCGGGCGGCGTTGACCGCCGCGTACCCGGCGGTCCGCCCGGCGACGTAGTCGAAGTCCGAGGCGTCGCTGTTGACGGTCTGGTAGATCGGGAAGCAGCGCAGGCCCTGCTGGGCGAAGGTGTCCAGCTCACCCGGCTGGATGGCCTTCTCCGGCAGGGAGGTGGCACTCGGGTTGGTGAGGTAGCGGCCGACGTACGCGATCCCGGCCGCCTTGAGCGAGGCCGCCCGGGCCGGGGTGAGCCGGGCGGTGGTGTCGCAGGCCTTGGCGGGGCGGGACCGGTCGCCGAAGGACGCCAGCAGGGAGGCGAAGGTCGCGAAGTCGCCCTCGCCCGTGGCCGGGAGCGCCGCGAAGGTCTGGAAGGCCCGGACGGCGGCGGCGAGGGAGGAGTCGAAAGTGTCGGTGAGGGCGGCGGGGCGCCGGTTGAGGACCATTCCGGCGGAGAACAGCTGGACGAAGACGCCCTTGTCCCCCTGCTTCACCGCGTGCGACTTCAGGCCCGACTGGGTGCCGGGCCCGAAGTTGCCGTTGGCGGTGCCGTCCGCCATGCCCAGCTCGTACTGCACGCCGAAGAGCAGCGCCTTGGCGGTGTCCCGGGACACGAGCCCGTCACAGGCGATGACGAAGAAGTCCTGCCGGTTCACGTAGCGGCCGTTGAGCCACTGCTGGACGGCCCGCGCCTGACCGGTGCCCGAGGCGCCGGGGACGTACGAGTCCATCGTCAGCAGCGCCTTGAAGACCTTGGGCGTCAAGACGGCCCCGGGGTAGGCCTGTTCCACGCCCATGTCGGTCTTGAGCCGGGTGACGGCCTCCTGCACCCGGGTGCCGTACGTGCCGTCGAGGTCGCCGCCGTCGTAGCCCTTGCAGTACAGGCCGGCCTGGATGATGCGGCAGAAGTCGGGCGAGGGGACGGTGTCCGCGTCGAGCTTCGGGTACCTGGCGGTCAGGGTGCTGAGCGTGGTGGGGCCGAAGTTGTCGGAGAACGCCGTGATGCCCAGCTCGTACTGCAGGGCGCGGGTCAGGGCGTACAGGGTCGCCCAGTCGGCCTCGCCGGTCTCCCGCACGGTCGTGCCGGTACGGCTGCCGTAGACGGAGTTCACGAATCTCTGGGCCTTGAGCACCATCGCGTCGCGCATGGGGGGTTCACTCGCTTTCGAGGGAGTGACCGCGCCCGTCGCAGCCCGGAACCGGACTCCCCCGGGACGCCGGGCGAGTGGTCGATCTCGTGGTGAGCTTGATCGTATGTCCGGATAAACCGCTTACTGTGCGGTACTTGGGTGGGTTCCAGGAGATTGTTGTGATCCTCGGTGAACCGCTGGTACACCCCCCGTACAGACGCCGGCGGCCCCCCGCCCGCGAGGGACAGGGGGCCGCCGCAGTCGGCTCACGCCCAGGTGATCAGGCGCTTCGGCTGCTCCAGGATCGCCGCCACGTCGGCCAGGACCTTCGAGCCCAGTTCGCCGTCGACCAGACGGTGGTCGAAGGACAGGGCCAGCGTGGTGACCTGACGGGGCTTCACCTTGCCCTTGTGGACCCACGGCTGCGGCTTGATCGCGCCGACCGCGAGGATCGCGGACTCGCCCGGGTTGAGGATCGGCGTGCCCGTGTCGACGCCGAAGACGCCGACGTTGGTGATCGTCACCGTGCCGCCCTGCATCGCGGCCGGGGACGTCTTGCCGTCCCGGGCCGTCGCCACCAGCTCGCCCAGCGACTCGGCCAGCTGCGGCAGCGTCTTGGCGTGCGCGTCCTTGATGTTCGGCACGATCAGACCGCGCGGTGTCGCGGCCGCGATGCCCAGGTTCACGTAGTGCTTGACCACGATCTCCTGGGCGGCCTCGTCCCAGGACGCGTTGACGTCCGGGTGGCGCCGGATCGCGACGAGCAGCGCCTTGGCGATCAGCAGCAGCGGGTTCACGCGCAGGCCCGCGAACTCCTTGTCGGCCTTCAGCTCCTCGACCAGCTTCATCGTGCGCGTCACGTCGACCGTCACGAACTCCGTGACGTGCGGCGCGGTGAACGCCGAGCCGACCATCGCGGCCGCCGTCGCCTTGCGGACACCCTTGACCGGGATACGGGTCTCCCGCGTGGTGTCGTACGACGCCGGAGCCTGGACCGCGGCGGGGGCGGGCGCGACCTGCGGCTCGCTGGCCGCCGGTACGGCGGCGGCGACCGCCGCGTGCACGTCCTCGCGGGTGATGATGCCGTCCGGGCCGGTCGGGACAACGGTCGTCAGGTCGACGCCCAGGTCCTTGGCGAGCTTGCGGACGGGCGGCTTGGCCAGCGGGCGCTCCCCGCCCGCAGGGGCGGCCGCAGCTGCCGGGGCGGGCGCGGCCGGGGCAGGCGCGGCCGGGGCGGGCGGCGCGTGGCCGTTCAGCTCCGTCTGGATCGCCGTCGAGGCCTGCTGGACCGGGACCTCCGGGCCCTTGCGGGGGCGGCGGCGGGTGGAGGAGGTCGCCACCCCGTAGCCCACCAGGACCGGCTGGCGGCCCGAGCCCGCCGCCTTCGGCTCCTCGGCGGGCGCTGCTGCCGCGGGCTGCGCGGCTGCGGGCTGCGTGGCGGCGGGCGCGGGTGGGGCGCTGCCGCCTGCCACGTCCACCGCGATGATCGCCGTGCCCACGTCGACCGTGGTGCCCTCGGGGAAGTGCAGGTCCCGGACCACGCCGTCGTACGGGATGGGCAGCTCCACGGCCGCCTTCGCCGTCTCGACCTCGCAGACCACCTGGCCGTCGGTGACCGTGTCGCCGGGCTGGACGTACCACTTGAGGATCTCGGCCTCGGTGAGTCCCTCGCCCACGTCGGGCATCTTGAACTCGCGCACGGACGCTTCCGTCATCGTCGTCACGACCCTCTCCTCAGTACGCCAGCGAGCGGTCGACGGCGTCCAGTACCCGGTCCAGGTTCGGCAGGTACTCCTCCTCCAGGCGCGCCGGCGGGTACGGCGCGTGGTAGCCGCCGACCCGGAGCACCGGGGCCTCCAGGTGGTAGAAGCAGCGCTCCGTGATCCGGGCGGCGATCTCCGCGCCGGAGCCGAAGAACACCGGGGCCTCGTGCACGACGACCAGGCGGCGGGTCTTCTCCACCGACGCCTGGATCGAGTCGAAGTCGAGCGGGGAGACCGAGCGCAGGTCCAGGACCTCCAGGTTCTTGCCCTCCTCGGCGGCCGCGTCGGCGACCTCCTGGCAGAGCTTCACCATCGGCCCGTAGGCGGCCAGGGTGAGGTCGGTGCCCTCGCGGACGACCTGGGCCTTGTGCAGCGGGCCCGGGATCGCCTCCGTGTTGACCTCTCCCTTGTCCCAGTAGCGGCGCTTGGGCTCGAAGAAGATCACCGGGTCGTCGCTCTGGATGGCCTGCTGCATCATCCAGTACGCGTCCGACGCGTTCGACGGGCTGACGATCTTCAGGCCGGCCACGTGCGCGAAGAGCGCCTCGGGAGACTCGGAGTGGTGTTCCACCGCGCCGATGCCGCCGCCGTACGGGATGCGCACGACGACCGGGAGCTTGACCTTGCCCAGCGAGCGGGCGTGCATCTTCGCGAGCTGCGTGACGATCTGGTCGTACGCCGGGAAGACGAAGCCGTCGAACTGGATCTCCACCACCGGGCGGTAGCCGCGCAGGGCCAGGCCGATCGCCGTGCCGACGATGCCCGACTCGGCGAGCGGGGTGTCGATGACGCGGCTCTCGCCGAAGTCCTTCTGCAGGCCGTCCGTCACCCGGAAGACGCCGCCGAGCTTGCCGACGTCCTCGCCCATGATCAGGACCTTGGGGTCGGAGTCCAGGGCGCGGCGCAGCGACTCGTTGATCGCCTTGGCCAGTGCCATCTTGTCGGCCATCTCAGTTACCCCCCTCGTCGGCGAACGACGCCTGGTACGCGGCGAACTGGGCGCGCTCCTCGTCGACGAGCGCGTGTCCGTCCGCGTAGGCGTTCTCGAAGATCGCGAAGTGGTCCGGGTCCGGCATGGCACGGACCGCCTCGCGCACTCGTTTGCCCAACGCCTCGGACTCGGCCTCCAGTTCCGCGAAGAATCCCTCGTCCGCGTGGTTTGACGCCTCCAGATACCGGCGAAGGCGCAGGATCGGGTCCTTGGCCTCCCAGGCCTGACGCTCCTCGTCGCCCCGGTAGCGGGTCGGGTCGTCGGAGGTGGTGTGGGCGCCCATGCGGTAGGTGAACGCCTCGACGAGGGTCGGGCCCTCGCCGCTGCGGGCCCGCTCCAGGGCCCACCGGGTGACCGCGAGGACACCGAGCACGTCGTTGCCGTCCACCCGGACGCCCGGGAAGCCGAAGCCCTGGGCGCGCTGGTAGATCGGCACGCGGGACTGCTTCTCGGTGGGCTCGGAGATGGCCCACTGGTTGTTCTGGCAGAAGAACACGACCGGGGCGTTGTACACCGCGGAGAAGGTGAAGGACTCGGCCACGTCGCCCTGGCTGGAGGCGCCGTCGCCGAAGTAGGCGATCACCGCGCTGTCGGCACCGTCCTTGGCGACGCCCATCGCGTAGCCGGTGGCGTGCAGCGTCTGGGAGCCGATGACGATCGTGTACAGCTGGAAGTTGTTGCTGTTGGGATCCCAGCCGCCGTTGTTCACGCCGCGGAACATCCCGAGCAGGTTGGCCGGGTCGACGCCGCGGCACCAGGCCACACCGTGCTCGCGGTAGGTCGGGAAGACGTAGTCGTCCTCCCGGGTGGCCCGGCCGGACCCGATCTGGGCGGCCTCCTGGCCGAGCAGTGACGCCCACAGGCCCAGCTCGCCCTGGCGCTGCAGGGAGGTGGCCTCGGCGTCGAAGCGGCGGGTGAGCACCATGTCGCGGTAGAGGCCGCGGAGCTCTTCCGGAGTGATACCGGCGACGTACTTGTCGTACTCGGCGTTCTTGACGCGCTTGCCCTCGGGCGTCAGCAGCTGCACGAGCTGGTGCTCGGTGCTCTTGGCGTCCTTCTTGGCGGGCGTGCGGGTGGTGCGCTTGGTGCCGGTGGTGCCGGCCTTGCTTCCGGCGCTGCGTCGCGGTGTGCGAGCGGCAGTGCTCTCCACGGTCACGTGTGCTCCTCCGTCGGTCCGGCCCCCGGGGTTGCCGGTAGGCCAGTGCGGCTCACCTGTTCTCGACCCACGGGGCACGGGGTGGGTGCCGCTCGGCCGGGTACAGGCGTTGCAGGTGCCCCGGCGAGCGCCCTGCAGAAAGCACGTTACCCAGTGCGCCACATTTCTGTGAAACCCCACCTGACCTGCGATTTTGCTTGGATATCCAAGTAAATCGGGAAGGGTGTGGAAGGGGCCCTGGTCACAGCCTTGCAGGAGGCCGGAGCAACCGCACGTTAACCCGGTGACCCAGGTCACGGGAAGAGTCCTCTTTTCGGCGCGCCCAAAACGGCACGCGCGCGTGGGCCCCGTCCCCGGGCCCCACGCGCGCGTGGATCATGCTGCTGAGCAGCGGGATCAGCCTTCGCCGCCGCCCGCGCCGCCCACGATGCCCTCCGTGGTGCCGCCGCCGTCGACACCGCCGGTGTCGTCGGTCGGGGTGCCCGGGTCCGTGGGCTCCTCGTCCGTCGGTTCGCCGGTCGGCTCCGCGCTGGTCGGCTCGCCCGTCGGCTCGCCGGTGGGCGAGGCGGGAGCGCTCTGCGTCGGCGTGGGGGACGGCTTGTAGGTCGGCGTCCAGTTGCCGTTGCCCGAGCCGGTGCCCGTTCCGGTGTCCGTGTTCGAGTCGGTCGGCGCGCCGGTGTCGTCGTCGCTCGGGGTCGCGCTGGGCGTCTTCTTCTCTTTGGTCTGCGAGGTGGTCGGCTTCTGCTCCTTGCTCGGGGCGTCCTTGCCACCGCCGGTGTTCTGCAGCGCCAGGGCGACGCCCGCCGCGATGGCGATCACCGCGAGCACGGCGAGGATCCAGAGCTTGCCGCGGCCGCTGCCCTTGTTGCCGTGGCCCTCGAAGCCGCCGTCGTCCCCGCCGCCGTAGCCGCCGGGCAGGATCGGCGAGGGAATCTGCGAGGTCCCGGAGACGTCCCCGGGGTGCCCCATCACGGCCGTCGCTCCGGCGAAGCCGCCCGACGGGGTGTTCCGGCCCTCGTGCATGTCGACGGGGCCGGTGTTCCAGGTGCCGGTGTGGCCGCCCTGGTCGTAGAGCATCTGCAGCGCGTACTGGACCAGCCCGCGCATCTCCTCCGCCGTCTGGAAGCGGTCGTCGGGCTCCTTGGCGAGGGAGCGCATGACCATGCCGTCCAGCTCCGGCGGACAGGCGTCGGAGGCCTCGGACGGCGGCGTCGGGATGTCCTGGACGTGCTGGTAGACCACCGACAGCGGGGTCTCGCCGGTGAACGGCGGGCGCAGCGCGAGGAGCTCGTACAGCAGGCAGCCCGTCGCGTACAGGTCGGAGCGGTGGTCGACGGCCTTGCCGAGCGCCTGCTCGGGGGAGAGGTACTGCGGGGTGCCCATGACCATGCCGGTCTGCGTCATCGTCGTGGACGCGCCGTGCAGGGCGCGGGCGATGCCGAAGTCCATCACCTTCACGGCGCCGTTGTGCGTGATGATGACGTTGGCGGGCTTGATGTCGCGGTGCACGATGCCGTGCTGGTGCGAGTAGGCGAGCGCCTCCAGGACGCCCGAGACGATGATCAGCGCCTGCTCGGGGCCGGGCGCCTCCGCGTTCAGCAGCAGGTCGCGGATGGTGCGGCCTTCGACGATCTCCATGACGATGTACGGCACGGACTGGCCGCCGACGAAGTCCTCGCCGGAGTCGTACACGGCGACGATCGCGTGGTGGTTGAGGCCGGCCACCGACTGGGCCTCGCGCGTGAAGCGCGCCTTGGACACCGGGTCCTCGGCGAGGTCGGAGCGGAGCAGCTTGACCGCGACGGTGCGTCCGAGGCGGACGTCCTCGGCTGCGAACACTTCGGCCATGCCGCCCCGGCCGAGTCTGCGGGTCAGCCGGTACCGGCCGTCCCCGACCAGTCCGCCGTTCCCCCAGGACTCCGGCGCCTCCGACATGCCGCCGCCAGTGCCCTCGGGGTCGGACGGGCCCTGAGCGCGCTGCTGCTGTGCCATCAGTCCTCGCCGTCGTTTCTGCCCGCGGTGCGCGCGGTGTTGTTACGGTCTCCGTCGGCCACGCTACAGCCTCCGCGCAAGCCTCCGGCCCGAGAAGGGGCGCCGGGACCGGCACGAGACGGACCGGCCATGAAACCTTCACTCCTTACCGTCGTGCAAATTCCGTGTCCCGGCCGTACGCCCCCGGTAACGCTTCCGCGACGCTTCTTTCGCGTACGGTCACGGAACGGGCACCGAGCTTGACGTGTCAGTGCCCTGGGGCAGACTTGGCCGGGAATGGCGGTTGGATCAACGACGGATCTGCGGCGGTCCAGCGGAAGTCGGCGGCGCCTCAAGGGCTACGGGGGAAACGGAACATGAGCCAGGACGGCGCACAGGGCCAGTACGCGGGGCGGGCGCTCGCCGGTGGCCGCTATCAGCTGCGTGACCTCCTCGGCCAGGGCGGCATGGCCTCGGTGCACCTCGCGTACGACAGCGTGCTCGACCGGCAGGTCGCCATCAAGACACTTCACACGGATCTCGGACGGGAACAGGCCTTCCGCGAGCGGTTCCGCCGTGAGGCCCAGTCCGTGGCCAAGCTCACGCACACCAACATCGTGTCGGTCTTCGACACCGGCGAGGACACCCTCGACGGCATGACGACGCCGTACATCGTCATGGAGTACGTCGAGGGCCGCCCGCTCGGCTCGGTCCTCGACGAGGACGTGCGGCAGCAGGGCGCGATGCCCGCCGACAAGGCGCTGAAGATCACCGCGGACGTGCTGGCCGCGCTGGAGATCAGCCACGAGATGGGCCTGGTCCACCGCGACATCAAGCCGGGCAACGTGATGATGACCAAGCGCGCCGTGGTCAAGGTCATGGACTTCGGCATCGCCCGCGCCATGCAGTCCGGCGTGACGTCGATGACGCAGACCGGCATGGTCGTCGGCACCCCGCAGTACCTCTCGCCGGAGCAGGCCCTCGGCCGCGGTGTGGACGCCCGCTCCGACCTGTACTCGGTCGGCATCATGCTGTTCCAACTGGTGACCGGGCGGCTGCCGTTCGAAGCGGACTCGCCGCTGGCCATCGCGTACGCGCACGTGCAGGAGGAGCCGCCGGTTCCGTCCTCGGTCAACCGCTCCCTGCCCCCGGCCGTGGACGCGCTGATCGCCCGCGCGCTCAAGAAGAACCCGAACGAGCGCTTCCCCAGCGCCGAGGCCATGCGCGACGAGTGCCTGCGGGTGGCCGCGTCCTTCCAGGCCGCGCCGCCGAGCATCGTCCCGGGCACTCAGGCTCCCAGCGGCGCGGGCGTCGGCTCTGCCGTGTTCCCGCCGGTCGACCAGGCGACCCCGGCGCCCTCGGGCCAGGTGCAGACGCCGTACCAGCCGACCCCGCCCCCGAACCCCTACGGCACGCCCGCCCCGACGGGGCCGAACCCGGCGTACGGCTATCCGCAGCAGGGCGGCTACCAGACGCCGTCCCCGGCGGCCTACTCCCCGCAGCCCGGCCCGTCGACGCCACCGCCGTACAACCTGTCGCCCCAGACCGCGGTCGCCTCCTCCGGCGGCGGCCGGAACAACAAGCCGGTGATCATCGGCTCGATCATCGTGTCCGTCGTCGCGGTCGGCGGCCTCGTCACCGCGCTGCTGCTGAACGGCGGCAGCGAGGACGACAAGGGCGGCGACAACGGCGCGATCCCCTCGGCGTCGGCGGAGAAGAAGCCCGGCTACCGCGGCCCGGACACCTCGAAGACGATCGACACCGAGGAGTGCACGGAGCCGCGGGAGTCGTACAACGACCCAGACAAGATCCAGATCCCGGACTTCAAGTTCAAGAACATCACGTCGGTCAAGGCCTGTCTGCAGGCGGCCGGCTGGGAACTGAACGAGAAGAAGGTCGACGAGAACACCTACGGCGACGGCACGGTCATGAATCAGTTCCCGTCAGCCGACACCGACGTCGACCCGAAGGACATGCCCGAGATCGAGCTCAGCGTCTCGACGGGCAACCCGCCCTCCTGAGGCCCCCGACGCGTTGAAGGGCCCGGCGGCTTCGCCGGGCCCTTCCTTCTGTCCGTGCGACCTGTGGCCGTCCCAGGTCCTGCGGCCGTCTACAGGTAGGGGCCGCCGGACCGGCCGCCCGGGTGCTGCTCGTCGAGGCCGTCGCCGACTCCCGGCGGGAGGGCGCGGCGCATCTGCTCCAGCTGGGCACGCGCCGCCATCTGCTGGGCGAACAGCGTCGTCTGGATCCCGTGGAAGAGCCCCTCCAGCCACCCGACGAGCTGGGCCTGCGCGATGCGCAGCTCCGAGTCGCTGGGGGTGGTCTCGTCCGTGAAGGGCAGGGAGAGCCGCTCCAGCTCCTCGACCAGCTCGGGCGCCAGACCGTCCTCCAGCTCCTTCACCGAGCTGGCGTGGATGTCCTTGAGCCGGACCCGGCTGGCCTCGTCGAGGGGAGCCGCGCGCACTTCCTCCAGCAGCTGCTTGATCATGCTGCCGATCCGCATGACCTTCGCGGGCTGCTCCACCTGTTCCGTGACCGGGGTCTCGCGGGAGTCCTCGTCTGCGCTGCCGCCACCGAGCGCCATGCCGTCCTGGCCCACGACCAGGATCTGCGGGTTCTCCGGCGACCTTTCGTTCCTCGGCATCTCCATGTCGCCATTCTGTCGCACGCCTGCACCTCACCTCCGTGGTGCCCCCGGACGAGGCTGATCCACCGCGTTGGAGGAGACGAGTCGGTCACGCTTCGGGTTGCTCCGGCGAGGGCGCTTCCTCCGCGCGGGTGAAACGGAGCAGGCGGGCCTCGCAGTGGTCCAGCCAGCGGACCTCGGCCTCGTCCTGGAAGACGAGCTGCTCGAGGACGAGCAGCCGGGCCAGCTCCCCGGGGTGCTCCGGCGCCCGGGCCAGGGCCTCGGCACGCCGGCGCACATGCTCGTGCAGTGCCCGCGCCACGTGCCGCCGCTGGGCCTCGACGACCTCCCGCACGTCGACGCCGTCCGCGCCGAGCGCCATCACCAGCTTGATCGCCAGCTCGTCGCGCGGCGGGCCGGCCCGTTCCACGGGGCGGTCGTACCAGGAGCGCAGTTCGGCCCGGCCGGCCTCGGTGAGCGCGTACAGCGTCCGTCCGGCCGTGTCGACGTCGTCCTGGGCGACCATTCCGTCCCGTTGCAGTCGGCCCAGCGTCGTGTAGACCTGCCCGATGTTCAGCGGCCAGGTCCCGCCGGTGCGGGCCTCGAAGTCGGTGCGCAGGCGGGAGCCGTAGCGGGGGCCGGCCGCCAGCAGGGCCAGCAGCCCGTGACGTATCGACATAACCGGATTGTCCAGCGATTCCGTCCGTCGGCCGAACCCGGAGTGCCGGGAGTGCGGGGCGATGTGAGGCTGATTGCCACAATATGACCGAACTTGCCGTTTCTGCCCTACCGGGCACGGCGGGAGGGAGTCACCCCCGTGACTCCATGGCTACGCGCGCTGCGGGCGACGGGACTGGTGCTCGCCCTGGGGTCCGGCGCGGCCGTCTCACCCTTCGGATCCGTCCCGTCCCACGGGGCTGTCCGCACGTACGACGAGGAGGCGGACCCGTCGGACTCGGCGGAGCCGGAGGAGGCGGGGACGGCGGGGTCCGGGACCCTCGCCACACCGTCCCCCGGGCCCGACTCATCGGCCCCGACCGCCCCGCCGTCTCCGTCGTCCCGGCCGACGGCATCGCCCCGGACGGCTTCCTCCTCCCGGTCCGCCCCGTCGCCCCTGGCTGCTCCGTCGGCCCGGGCGGCCTCGTCGGCCGCGGCAGCCGTGGCGCCCCCTTCCGGCGCCGGTGAGCCCTCGCGGGCCGGGAGCAGGGCAGGAGAGGGCCGGGTGCGGCCGGGACGGCCGGAGGAGGCAGGGGAGGGGCCGGGCCTCTCCGACGCCACGGCCCTCCCCGAGGAGCCGCGGGAGACCGACCCGGCGCCCGAGACTCCGTCGGAACAGCCCGTACGAGAGGCCGCGACCGCGGAACGCCCCGTCGGCCAGGTCCTGCGCATCCTGCCCCTGGGCAGTGGCCTGGTCCTGATCGGCCTGGGACTGGCCCTGGCGTTCGTGGCCCTGCGGCTGCGGCGGGTCTAGCGGCGACGGCGGGCGCGGCAGGGCTGTTGCCGGGCCCGCCGTGCGGGTGTGAGGCCTGTGGGTGTCAGGCCTGCCAGTGCCAGGCCCGCGGGTGCCAGGCCTGTGGTGTCAGGCCTGTGGTGTCAGGCCTGTGGGGCGATCAGCAGCACCTTTCCGATGTGGCCGCTCTCCTCCACCACCCGGTGCGCGGCGGCGGCGTCCCGCATCGGGAGTTCGCGGTCGACGACCGGGCGCAGATGGCCACCCGTGAGCAGGGGCCAGACGTGTTCGCGTACGGCCGCGACGATGGCGGCCTTCTCCTCCCGGGGCCGGGCCCGCAGGGACGTCGCGCTGATGGCGGCGCGCTTGGCCAGCAGGGCGCCGATGTTCAGCTCGCCCTTCACCCCGCCCTGCATGCCGATGATCGCGAGGCGGCCGTTGACGGCGAGGGCCTTGACGTTGCGCTCCAGGTACTTGGCGCCCATGTTGTCGAGGATGACATCGGCACCGGCCCCGTCCGTCGCCTTCCTGACCTCGTCGACGAAGTCCTGCTCGCGGTAGTTGACCAGGATGTCGGCGCCCAGCTCGGTGCACCGCTGGAGCTTCTCCTCCGTACCGGCCGTCACGGCCACCCGCGCGCCGACGGCCTTGGCCAGCTGGATGGCCATCGTGCCGATGCCGCTGGAGCCGCCGTGCACGAGGAGCGTCTCGCCGGGCCGCAGATGGGCGATCATGAAGACGTTCGACCAGACGGTGCAGGCCACCTCGGGCAGCGCAGCGGCCTGCGTCAGGCCGACGCCCTCGGGAACGGGCAGCAGCTGCCCGGCCGGGACGGCCACCTTCTCGGCGTAGCCGCCGCCGGAGAGCAGTGCGCAGACCTCGTCGCCGACGTTCCAGCCGGAGACGCCGGTGCCGATCGCGGCGATCCGCCCGGAGCACTCCAGGCCGGGGTAGGGGGACGCGCCGGGCGGCGGTTCGTAGAAGCCCTGCCGCTGCAGGATGTCGGCCCGGTTGACGGCGCCGGCCGCCACCTCGACCAAGACCTCGCCCTCGCCGGGCACGGGGTCCGGGACCTCGTCCCAGACCAGCGCCTCGGGCCCACCAGGTTCGGGAATCGTGATCGCATGCATGCAAGGGACCGTACCCGTAGGTCCCCGGACCGAGTCCGCTCCGTCCCGAGGTCCTCCCCGCCTACGCCCTTGGACCGGTTCCGGCGAAAACCCGTGTGCGTCACCGATGAGTTTGCGCGACGGTAAAGGTCTCTCCATGCGTAGCCCAAGCACGCGGAAGGACCCGAAGCATGAGCACGCAGATGTCCGGCCTGGCGATCGAGACCGCGGGCCTGGTGAAAACGTTCGGCGAGACGAGAGCCGTCGACGGCGTCGACCTGTCCGTGCCCGCGGGCACGGTCTACGGCGTCCTCGGCCCGAACGGCGCCGGCAAGACCACCACCGTGAAGATGCTCGCCACACTCCTTCGGCCGGACGGCGGTGAAGCGCATGTCTTCGGTCACGACATCGTCCGCGAGGCGGACGAGGTACGCGGCCGGGTGAGCCTCACCGGCCAGTACGCGTCGGTGGACGAGGACCTCACCGGCACTGAGAACCTGGTCCTGCTGGGCCGGCTGCTCGGCCACCACAAGAAGGCCGCCCGCGAGCGCGCCGCCCAGCTCCTGGAGGCCTTCGGGCTCACGGACGCGGCCGCGAAGCAGGTCAAGCACTACTCCGGCGGCATGCGGCGCCGCATCGACATCGCCGCGTCCATCCTCAACACCCCCGACCTGCTGTTCCTCGACGAGCCGACCACCGGCCTGGACCCGCGCAGCCGCAACCAGGTCTGGGACATCGTGCGGGCCGTCGTCGCCCAGGGCACCACCGTGCTGCTGACCACGCAGTACCTGGACGAGGCCGACCAGCTGGCGTCCCGGATCGCCGTCATCGACCGGGGCAAGGTGATCGCCGAGGGCACCAAGGGCGAGCTGAAGTCGTCCGTCGGCGCCGGGTCCGTCCATCTGCGCCTCCGAGATCCCGACCAGCGCGATCTCGCGGCCGACCTGCTGCGCCGCGCCCTCGACGCGCAGGTGCAGCCGGAGCCCGACCCCGTGGCCCTCACCGCCCGCCTCAGTACGGCGGCGAGTGACGACTCCGCGGCCGAGCAGTCCGCCCGCGCGTTGAGCGAGCTGGCCCGCGCCGGGATCACCGTCGACAACTTCTCGCTGGGCCAGCCCAGCCTGGACGAGGTCTTCCTCGCCCTCACCGGGCACGACACGCACGACTCCGCCCAGCACTCCGACGACCCGAAGGACGAGGTGGCGGCATGAGCACCGCGACGACCACCGAGAGCAAAGAGCTCGCCCCGGTCAGCACCGAGTCCCTCGCCGCGCTGCTCGTCTCCAAGGAGCGGCCGCCGCGGCCCAGCGCGTGGTCGGCCTCGATGACCTTCGGCTGGCGGGCGATCCTCAAGATCAAGCACGTGCCGGAGCAGCTCTTCGACGTCACGGCGTTCCCGATCATGATGGTGCTGATGTACACGTACCTGTTCGGCGGGGCGCTGGCCGGCTCGCCGAAGGAGTACATCCAGTTCCTGCTGCCGGGCATCCTCGTGATGTCGGTCGTGATGATCACGATGTACACCGGTGTCTCCGTGAACACCGACATCGAGAAGGGCGTCTTCGACCGGTTCCGCAGCCTGCCGATCTGGCGGCCGTCGACGATGGTCGGCTATCTGCTCGGTGACGCCCTGCGGTACACGATCGCGTCGGTCGTGATGCTCACCGTCGGCATGATCCTCGGCTACCGGCCGGACGGCGGGGTCGCCGGTGTGCTCGCCGGGATCGCGCTCCTGGTGGCCTTCTCGTTCGCCTTCTCGTGGATCTGGACGATGTTCGGGCTGATGCTGCGCACCGAGAAGTCGGTGATGGGCGTCAGCATGATGGTGATCTTCCCGCTCACGTTCCTGTCCAACGTGTTCGTGGATCCGAAGACCATGCCGGGCTGGCTGCAGGCGTTCGTGAACAACAGCCCCATCACCCATCTGGCGTCGGCGGTGCGCGGTCTGATGGGCGGCGACTGGCCGGCCGACGAGGTCGCCTGGTCGCTGGGCTGGGCGGCCCTGTTCGTGCTGGTCTTCGGGCCGGTCACGATGCGGCTGTACAACCGCAAGTAGCCCTCACGGCCCGGGCTTTCGGCCGGCCGTCGCGCACCGGACGGGTGCGGGGCGGCCGGCCGTCGTGCACCGGGCGGATGCGGGGCCGCCGGCCGGCCGCTCTGTCCGTCAGTTGTTGCGGGGCATCGGGGGCATCGGGCGGATGTCCGGCGCGACCTGGGTGGCCGGGGTCTTCCGCACGATCGTGATGAGGCGGTCGGTCAACTCCAGCCGTCCGACGGACGGATCGTCGTAGCCGAGGACCCGGTGACCGCGTATGACGCTCACCACCAGGTCGGCGACCTCCCGCGGCGTCTTGCCCACCTCGGCCTTCACCACCGGTCGTTCGACGATGTCGAGCCCGCTGCCCTGCTGGATGAGGTCCTCCATCACCATGCCGGCGGAGGGGCTGAGCACGGACAGGCCGAGCAGCCGGCCGGCGGCACTGGCGCTGGTGACGACCGCGTCGGCGCCCGACTGCTTGAGCAGCGGGGCGTTCTCCTCTTCCCGCACCGTGGCCACGATCTTCGCCCCGCGGTTGAGCTGGCGGGCCGTCAGCGCCACCAGGACCGCGGTGTCGTCGCGCTGGGTCGCGATGATGATCTGGCGCGCCTTGTGCACCTCGGCCTGCTGCAGCACCTCGCTGCGGGTCGCGTCCCCGACGATGCCCGCGTAGCCCTCGGCGGTCGCGGCGTCGACCACCTTGGAACTGGGGTCGACCACGACGACCTGCTCCTTCTTCAGACCCGTCGCGCAAACGGTCCGGATCGCCGACCTGCCCTTCGTGCCAAAGCCGATGACGACGGTGTGATCGCGCAACGTGGACCTCCAGCGGGTCAGTCGCCATTCCTCCCGGGTGCGTTCGGTGAGGGCTTCGAGGGTGGTGCCGACCAGGATGATCAGGAACAGCACCCGCAGGGGCGTGATGACGAGGATGTTGGTGAGCCGCGCGCTTTCGCTCGCCGGGGTGATGTCACCGTAGCCGGTGGTCGAGAGCGTGACGGTCGCGTAGTAGAACGCGTCGAGGAGGCTGATGCCGCCGCCCGCGTTGTCGTTGTAGCCGTCGCGGTCGGCGTAGACGATCAGCGCGGTCAGCACGAGGACGAACAGCGCCATGGAGAGCCGCTTGGCGACCTGGCGGATCGGGTGCTCCACCACTTTCCTCGGGAGTCTCACCCGATAGGTCACCAGATGTTCGTCGGCCTGGCGGGCGATCGCGTCCTGGCCCGGAAGTTTCACGTGAAACACACCCCGATTCCTCCGGACGCCCAGGGCAGGTCGAGCAGTTCCGCCTCCTGCCCGGGACGTGCGCCGCCCGGCGGCACCACGGCCAGCGCGTCGGCCGCCGCGATGCCGCGCAGCATGGCGGGGCCGTTGTAGTGCAGCGGCACGGCCTCGTCGCCGCGCAGGACGACCGGGACGAGCCGGGTGTCGTGCGGGTGCCCGTGCACGGCGTCCCGGAGCGGCATCGTGTACGGCTCGGGGGCCGGGCGCGCCGCGAGGGTCCGCAGCAGGGGCTCGGCGAGCGTCAGCAGGCCGGAGACGGCGGCGAGGGGGTTGCCCGGCAGGCCCACGAGGTGCTGGGTCTGCGTGATGCGGGCCAGCAGCATGGGGTGGCCCGGGCGCACTTTGACGCCGTCCACGAGGAGTTCGGCGCCGATCCGGCGCAGCGTGGGGTGCACGTGGTCGACGGGGCCCGCCGCGGTGCCGCCGGTGGTCAGGATGACGTCGGCCCCGGACGCGGTGATGGCCTCGTGCAGGGCGTCGGCGTCGTCACGGATGCGCCGGACGGCGGTGACCTCGGCGCCGAGCGCCCGCAGCCAGGGCGGCAGCATCGGGCCGAGCGCGTCCCGGATCAGACCGTCGTGCGGCAGGCCCTGGGTGAGCAACTCGTCACCCAGGACCAGGACTTCGGCGCGGGCGCGGGGGACTGCGGTGACGGTGTCGTATCCGGCCGCCGCCGCCAGCCCGAGGACGGCCGGTGTGACGAGCGTGCCGACGGCGAGGAGCTGGTCGCCGGTACGGCATTCCTGGCCGCGCGGGCGGATGTCCTGGCCGGGGACGACGTCCCTGGTCGCGTACAGGCGGCCCTTGTCGTCGGTGCGGCCGTGCTCGCTGCGCAGGACCGCGGTGGTGTCCGGGGGGATGCGGGCGCCGGTGGCGATCCGGACGGCCTCGCCGTCGGTGAGGGACCCGGGCGCGGCATGCCCGGCGAGGACGCCCTCGTCCCGTACGTGCCAGGGGGCGGGCCCGCACACCGCCCAGCCGTCCATCGCGGAGGTGTCGAAGGAGGGGAGGTCGGTGAGGGCGTCGAGCGGGGCCGCGAGGGTCAGGCCGAGGGCGGTGTCGAGGGGTGCGGAGACGGGGGCGCGACGGGCGGCCCGGGCGGCGTCGCGGCCGGCGCGCTCGGCCAGGGCCCGGGCCTCCGGCCAGGGGGTGGCGCGGTGTCGGGTGTCGGGCCGGTCGGCGGGATCCGGCTGGTGGGAGGTGCGGGCGCTGTCCGTCTCGCCTCGCGCCGCGGGGTCGGGCAGGTGGTTGCCGTTGCTGTTCCTCACGAGGGCGAGAACCTCCTCGACGTCGAGGTCCTCGGCGTCCTCACCGGCACGGGCGCCGTGCGGGGTCATCCGGCGTCCGGGCGGGTGTCGGGCGTGGCGTCGGGGGCCACGTCGCCCCGCGGGGGCTGCGAGCCGTCCGCGGCCACATCGCCCTGCGGCTGCTGCGAGTCGCTGGCGGAGGGCCCGGATTCGGACGTGCTCTCCTGAGCCCAGCGGTCGGCGAGGGCCGCGGCCTTGCGGGCCGCCTCGGCGACCGCCTCGGGGCCTCCGCCCGCCTGCGCGGCCGCGTAGCCGACGAGGAAGGTGGTCAGCGGCGCCGCGGGCCGGGCCACCCCGTGGGCGGCGTCGCGGGCGAGGTCGAGCAGGCCGCGGGTGTCGACATCGAGGTCGATCCCCAGTTCGTCCTTGACGGCGGAAATCCATTCATCCAACACGTGCCCATGCTCCCTGATACGTGCCCTGGCGGTGGCGATGTCGTCCCAGGTGTCGCAGTCGAAGGACGCGACGGGGTCGGAGATGCGGGTGAGGTCCAACTCGGCGGTGAGGCGCCGCAGG
This sequence comes from Streptomyces sp. NPDC002130, assembly GCF_040296465.1. Taxonomy (NCBI): domain Bacteria; kingdom Bacillati; phylum Actinomycetota; class Actinomycetes; order Kitasatosporales; family Streptomycetaceae; genus Streptomyces; species Streptomyces sp. NPDC002130. Next base: position 13,845 of record NZ_JBEOXI010000060.1, on the reverse strand, counting down.
GGGAGACCGGCGAGAGCGCCGTGCCGGTCGGCGAGGAGCGCGAGCTCCTCGCGCAGCCGCGGCGCGCGGTAGGCGGCCACGAGCGGCTGGTCACGGCCTCCGGGGTCGGTCAGCAGCACACCGTCGGAGCCGCCGGCCCGCAGTGCACTCAGCAGGCGGCCGACGGTCGTCTCCTGAAGGAACGGCAGGTCGGCGGAGAGCACGGCGACGTGCTCGGCCGTGGTGTGGCGGAGCCCGGCGTCGAGCGCGGCGAGCGGTCCGCCGCCGGGCGGGTCCTCGCGGGCCCAGGTCACGGGCCGTGCGGTCGGCCGGGGTGCGGCGACCACGACGGTGGTGCGAGCGGTGGCGCAGGCCGCGAGCACCCGGTCGAGCAGGGGCCGTCCGCCCACCCGCACGCCGGGTTTGTCCGTGCCGCCCAGGCGCCGGGCGGCACCGCCGGCGAGTACGACGGCGTCGTACCGGGCGGGGCCGGTGGCGGCGCCGGGTTCACCGGGGGACTCGTAGGCGGTCACCCCCCGAGTATGCGTGCCCCCGCGATCACACGGAACGCGGGGGAAGCGACGCGATCACGAACACCGGCTCGGAGGCGGAACAGGAATCACAGCGTCCGCAGCAGCACCGCCGGCTGTTCCACGCAGTCCGCGACGTACCGCAGGAAGCCGCCCGCCACGCCCCCGTCGCACACCCGGTGGTCGAAGGTGAGCGAGAGCTGGACGACCTGCCGCACCGCCAGCTCGCCCTCGTGCACCCAGGGTTTGGGGACGATGCGGCCGACGCCGAGCATGGCGGCCTCGGGGTGGTTGATGATCGGGGTGGAGCCGTCGACGCCGAAGACCCCGTAGTTGTTCAGCGTGAAGGTCCCGCCGGTGAGTTCGCCCGGCGTCAGCGTCCCCGTCCGGCCCGCCTCGGTCAGCCGGGCGAACTCGGCGGTCAGCGCCTCGGCGTCGCGTGCGTGCGCGTCCCGTACGACCGGGACGACCAGGCCCCGGTCGGTCTGCGCCGCGAACCCCAGGTGCACATGGTCGAACCGGACGACCTCCCTGGCCTCCGCGTCGACCGTGGAGTTGAGCTCGGGGAAGCGCGCGAGGGCCGCGGTGCAGATACGGGCCAGCAGGGCCAGGAGGGAGATCTTCGGCCCGCCGGCCGTGTTCATGGCCGCGCGCGCCCGCATGAGCTCCGTGGCGTCCGCGTCCACCCAGCAGGTGGCGTCGGGGATCTCGCGGCGACTGCGCGCCAGCTTGTCGGCGACGGCGCCCCGGATGCCCTTGAGCGGGGTGCGGATCTCGCCGGGGGCCGCTGCCGCCGAGGGCCGGGACGTGAGGGCCGGGCTCGCTGCCTGTGGCACGGGCGGGTGCGGCTCGGCCGCCGGTGCCGCCGTGGTGCCCCGGCCCGCGGCGCGCAGGGCGTACTCGACGTCCGCCCGCAGGATCAGCCCGTCGGGGCCGGACCCGGTCAGTTCCCGCAGGTCCAGGCCGTTCTGCCGGGCCAGTCGGCGCACCAGGGGTGAGATCACGGGGACCGGGCGGTCGTCCGGGCCGGGGCCGCCGGCCTGCCCGTTCACGGTCGTCACGGGGCCACCGGGCTGCGCCTGCGCGTCGGCCGGGGACGCGGCGGCGTCCGCCCGCCCGTTCAGCGGCCCGGTGGCACCGGCTCGACCGGCTGTCGCGGACGCGCCGGACAACGGCCGCTCCTGCCGTACCCGGCGGCGCCGCGCGGGTGCGTCGGAGGTGCCATAGCCGACCAGGACGTTGCCCGACCCCTCGGAGCCGGTGTCGTCGGCGCCGGAAGTGGGCCGCTCCCCCACGGCCACCGTGATCAGCGGTGCACCGACGGGCAGTTCCGTGCCCTCCTCGCCAAAGCGGGCCGTGACGACCCCGCCGTAGGGGCACGGCACCTCGACCATCGCCTTGGCCGTCTCGACCTCGACGACCGGCTGGTCGATCGCGACGACGTCGCCGACCTCGACCAGCCAGCGCACGATCTCCGCCTCGGTGAGCCCCTCACCGAGGTCGGGCAGCTTGAACTCGAGCACCTGTGCCATCAGCTCTCGGCCTCCCACTGCAGACGCCCCACGGCGTCCAGGATCCGGTCCACACCGGGCAGGTGGTGGCGTTCCAGCATCGGCGGCGGATACGGGACGTCGAACCCGGCCACCCGCAGCACCGGCGCCTCCAGATGGTGGAAGCAGCGCTCCGTGACCCGGGCCGCGATCTCCCCGCCCGGGCCGCCGAAGGAACCCGACTCGTGGACGACGACCGCACGGCCCGTCCGCCGCACCGAGGCGCACACCGTCTCGTCGTCGAACGGCACCAGGGAGCGCAGGTCGACGACTTCGAGGTCCCATCCCTCGGCCCGGGCCGCCTCGGCGGCCTCCATGCAGACCGGCACGGACGGCCCGTACGTGATGAGCGTGGCGCTGCGGCCCGGGCGCCGCACCACGGCGCGGCCGATCGGCTCGACGGGCGCCGGCCCCTCCGGGTTCCAGGAGTCCTTCGACCAGTACAGCCGCTTCGGCTCCAGGACGACGACCGGGTCGTCGGAGGCGATGGCGGCGCGCAGCAGCCCGTAGGCGTCGGCGACCGTGGCGGGCGTGACGACATGGAGCCCCGGAGTCGCCATGTAGTACGCCTCGGAGGAGTCACTGTGGTGCTCGACGCCGCCGATGCCGCCGCCGTAGGGGACGCGGATGGTGATCGGCAGGGGCATCCTGCCGCGGGTGCGGTTGCGCATCCGGGCCACGTGCGAGATGAGCTGCTCGAACGCCGGGTAGGCGAACGCGTCGAACTGCATCTCCACGACCGGCCGGAGCCCGTACATGGCCATGCCGACCGCGGTGCCGAGGATGCCGGCCTCGGCGAGCGGGGTGTCCGTGCAGCGGTCCTCGCCGAACTCCTTGGCGAGTCCGTCGGTGACGCGGAAGACGCCGCCGAGGGTGCCGACGTCCTCGCCCATGACGTGCACGGCGGGGTCGGCGGCCATGGCGTCGCGCAGCGCGCGCGTGAGGGCCTGCGCCATGGTGGCCGGCTTGACGGCGACGGTGGTCATCGGTGCGTGCCCTCCTCCGGAGCGGTGTCGGCCTCGGCCTCCAGCTCGGCCCGCAGCTGGGCCTGCTGCTCGCGCAGTTGCCCGGTGGGCTCGGCGTAGACGTGGGCGAACAGGTCCATCGGGTCGAGCACCGGGTCCTGGTTCATGTGCTGGCGCAGGGCCGCGGCCATGGTCTCGGCGTCCTGGCGGGCCGCCTCGATGCCGGCCTCGTCGAGCAGGCCGCGCCCGGTCAGCTCGCGCTCCAGCAGCCGGATCGGGTCGTGCTCGCGCCAGGCTTCGACCTCGGCGTCGCCGCGGTAGCGGGTCGCGTCGTCGGCGTTGGTGTGGGCGTCGACGCGGTAGGTGATCGCCTCGACTAGGGTGGGGCCGCCGCCCGCGCGGGCGTGGCGTACGGCGTCGGAGAGGACCTCGTGCACGGCCGCGGCGTCGTTGCCGTCGACCAGGCGGCCGGGCATGCCGTAGCCGACGGCCTTGTGGGCCAGCGACGGGGCCGCGGTCTGCTTGGCGAGCGGGACGGAGATCGCGAAGCCGTTGTTCTGCACGAAGAAGACGACCGGGGCCTGCCAGACGGCGGCGAAGTTCAGCGCCTCGTGGAAGTCGCCCTCGCTGGTGCCGCCGTCGCCGACCATGGCCAGCGCGACCACGTCGTCGCCCTTGAGGCGGGCGGCGTGCGCGAGGCCGACGGCGTGCGGCAGCTGGGTGGCGAGCGGGGTGCACAGGGGGGCGACCCGGTGCTCGTAGGGGTCGTAGCCGGTGTGCCAGTCACCGCGCAGCAGGGTGAGCGCCTCGACGGGGTTCACGCCCCGGGCCACCACGGCGAGCGTGTCGCGGTAGCTCGGGAAGAGCCAGTCGCGCTCCTCCAGGACCATGGCGGCGGCGACCTCACAGGCCTCCTGGCCGGTGGTGGAGGGGTAGACCGCGAGACGGCCTTGCTTGGTGAGGGCGGTGGCCTGCGCGTTGTAGCGACGGCCCTTCACCAGCTGCGCGTACAGCGTCCTCAGCAGCTCGGGGTCGGCCTTCGTGGCCGCCTCGGTGCCGAGGACGCGGTACGGCTCGGCGTCGGGCAGCAGCGGCGCGGGATCCGTCCGGGGCTGCCAGGCGGGCGGCGGGGTGGGCTTGTACGCGCCCCGCTGCTCCATGACCGTCATGACGGCACCTCCTCGTGGGAGCGGCTCGAAGAGGCGCGTCGGCTGTGACCCGCCTCACCTACCGATTGTTCGGTCGACGGCACAATTTGGCTATGGGTGGCCTCAGGCTGTGGACAAACGGTTCTCCACAGCCTGAGATGGACGCAGTACGTCCATGGCGGGGAGGTCGGCGCAGGTGGCATCTGAACAAATGGCCGAAGGACAGGGCGACAGCGGCGTGCTGCCGCCGCCGCGACCCCTGGACGCCATAGATCAGGACATCCTGCGCATGCTCCAGGCGGACGGCCGCGCTTCGATACGGTCGGTCGCCGAGCGCGTCCACGTCTCCCGGGCGAACGCCTACGCCCGCATCAACCGGCTCGTCGAGGACGGTGTCATCCGTGGCTTCGGCGCCCGCGTCAACCACGAGCGGGCAGGTCAGGGAACGTCCGCGTACATCACGCTGAAGATCGTGCAGAACTCCTGGCGCACGGTGCGCGAGGAGCTCAGACAGCTGCCCGGCGCCTCCCACATCGCCCTGGTGGGCGGCGACTTCGACGTGCTGCTGCTGGTCCACGTCTCCGACAACCGGTCCCTGCGCGAGCTGGTGCTGACCCGGCTCCAGGCCATCCCGCAGGTGCTCAGCACGCGCACCCTGCTGGTGTTCGAGGAGGAGGACCTGGAACCGCAGGGATAGCGGCCGGGCCACGCCCGTCAGCTCGCGGCCATCGCGACGCCGAGCAGCACCGCGAACGTCACCGGGAGCAGCGCGCAGCCGAGCCCGGTGCCGGCCGCCGCGATCCGCAGTCCGCGCAGGGACCGGCGGTGCGGCAGCACCCAGGCGAGCGCGAGCAGGCCGGCCGCCCAGTACAGCACGCCCGAGAAGGCGCCGGGGCCGTCCTGGGCGGCGAACCAGCGGTACTCCAGTGCCAGCAGCGGCAGGCCGGGCAGGGTGGCCACGAGCGGGGCCCGCCACCACGTCCGGTGGGCGGCGGGAGAGGGCGGCGCGTCGGTTGCGGGCATGCGCCCCAGCCCATCACCGGGGGACGGCCGGGACATCGTCACGCGTACTCATCCCGCCCGCGTGCGGGTACTCACGCAGGGGTCGCGTCAGGCGGCCTTGCGCAGACCCCCGAAGGCCAGCTGCACCACCGCGTCGGCCACCTCCCGCTCGCTCATGCCGCGCCCGTCCGGCCGGTACCACTCGACGATCGAGTTGATCATGCCGAAGACCAGCCGGGTCACCAGCCGGACCTCTATGTCGGCGCGCACGTCCCCGTCCGCGGCGGCCGCCTTGAGCAGGTCGGCGACCCGGTGGTCGAAGTCGCGGCGCCGCTCCAGGGCCCGCCGCTCGGTGTCGGTGTTGCCGCGCACCCGCAGCAGCAGGGTCACGTAGGGCAGCTCGGTGATCAGCACCTCGACCATGCGCCGGACGACGTACTCCAGACGGTCCGAGGCGCGTCCCACGCGCGCGTGCTCCTCGTCGAGGATCCCGAAGAGCCCGTCCAGGGCCCGGTTCACGGCCCGGCGCAGCAGCTCCTCCTTGCCGGTCACGTGGTGGTAGATCGACGACTTGGAGATGCCGGCCGCCTTGGAGAGGTGCTCCATGGAGGTGCCGTCGTAGCCACGCTCGTTGAACACCCGGACGGCGACGGACAGCAGCGTGTCCGGGGTGTAGGTGTCGCGCTTGGCGGTGGTCATGAGGCGGTGCCCTCCCGCTTGTCTGAGGCGTGGGCGTGGCGGTACAGCGCGAGGGAGGGCGCGTAGCGCCCCGAGGGGTCGCGCAGGTGGAGGTCGTCCAGGAGCGCGTAGGCCCAGGAGCGGCCGAGCCGGCGGCTCCACTCGAAGGGGCCCAGGGGGTAGTTGACGCCGAGGCGCATCGCGGTGTCGATGTCCTCTTCGGTGGCGACGCCCTTGGCGACGGCGTCGTGCGCCAGGTCGATGATCCGCGCCACCGTGCGGGCGACGATCATGCCCGGCACGTCGCCGACGACACTGACCTGCTTGCCGAGCGCCTGGAAGAGGCCGATGGCCTCGGCGAGGGTCTGCGGGGAGGTGTCCTGGGAGGCGGACAGGGCGATCCGGGTGGCCTTGCGGTAGTCGAGCGCGAGGTCGAAGTAGACGACGTCGCGGAACTCCACGGAGGTCTGCCCGTCGGCCAGGGCCAGCTGCCCGCCGCTCGGCAGCACCAGGCGGCTGCCGCTGTCCTCGTCCTCGTCGCGGACCGGGATGCCCGCCTCGCGGATCAGCGCGAGCAGCTCGGCGGCCGGGCCCAGATCGCCCTCGGCGACGACGTACGCGGGCGGCTGCCGCTCGTCGGCGGTGTCCGGTTCGGGGCGCTCGGCGCCGTCACCGTGGTCGTACCAGCCGTGGCCGGTCTTGCGGCCCAGCCTGCCCGACTCGACCAGGCGCCGTTGGGCGAGGGACGGCGTGAAGCGCACGTCCTGGAAGAAGGACTCCCAGACCGAGCGCGTGACCGACTCGTTGACGTCCTGGCCGATCAGGTCGGTCAGCTCGAACGCGCCCATCCGGAAACCGCCCGACTCGCGCAGCACGGCGTCGATGGTGGCCGGGTCGGCACCCTGCGACTCGTACACCGCGAAGGCCTCGGCGTAGAAGGGCCTGGCGATGCGGTTGACGATGAAGCCGGGGGTGTCCGCGCAGGCCACGGGCGTCTTGCCCCAGGCGCGGGCGGTCTCGTACGCGCGCGTGGCGTAGGTGACGTCGGTGGCGAAGCCGGAGACGACCTCGACCAGCGGCAGCAGTGGCGCGGGGTTGAAGAAGTGCAGTCCGACGAACCGGCCGGGAGCGCGCAGGGCGCCGCCGATGGCGGTGACGGACAGCGACGAGGTGTTGGTGGCGAGCAGGCAGTCCTCGGAGACGATGCCCTCCAGCTCGCCGAACAGCGCCTGCTTGGCGTCCAGCCGCTCCAGGACGGCCTCGACGACCAGGGCGCAGTCCGCGAGCTCGGCGAGGTCCTCGGCGGGCAGCAGCCGGGCCCGGGCGGCGTCCCGGTCGGCGCCGGTGAGCCGCTCCTTCTCGACGAGCCGGTCCAGTCGGGCACCGATCGCGGCGGCCGCCTGCCGGGCCCGCCCGGGGACGGTGTCGTACAGCCGTACGGGATGGCCCGCGACCAGCGCGACCTGGGCGATTCCCTGGCCCATGGTGCCGGTGCCGACGACGGCCACGGGGCTGCTGAGGTCGAGTGCTGTCATGTGCGCGATCCTCCCGCACGGGGTTTTCCACAGATGCGGCGGACCCCCTTGAACCGACCGATCGTTCGGTTACTCTAGCTCTGTCCGAGTGTTCCTGCCCAGGTTTCTGCCCAGGTCATGAACTCGACGAGGAGTTCTTGAGACGAGGAGTTGGTCACCCATGACCGCCGCACTCTCGGCGCACGAGCTGATCGCCCGGCACCGGTCCACCCTCGACCAGGCGCTGGAAGCGATCCGCACCCGCGCCTACTGGTCCCCGCACCCCGAGCACCCCAAGGCCTACGGGGAGAACGGCAGCCTGGACGCGGCGGCGGGCAAGGCCGCCTTCGACGCCCTGCTCGGCTCCCGCCTCGACCTCGGCCAGCCGGGCACGGACGACTGGGTGGGCGGTGAGACCTCCCCGTACGGCGTCGACCTGGGCGTGACGTACCCGCACGCGGACCTCGACGTGCTGCTGCCCGCCATGAAGGCCGGACAGCGGGCCTGGCGGGACGCGGGCGCGGAGCAGCGCGCGGTGGTCTGCCTGGAGATCCTCAAGCGCATCAGCGACCGGACGCACGAGTTCGCGCACGCGGTCATGCACACCTCCGGCCAGGCGTTCATGATGGCGTTCCAGGCGGGCGGCCCGCACGCGCAGGACCGCGGCCTGGAGGCGGTGGCCTACGCGTACGTGGAGCAGGTGCGCACGCCCGACAACGCCGAGTGGACCAAGCCGCAGGGCAAGCGCGACCCACTGGCCATGTCCAAGCAGTTCACTCCGGTCCCGCGCGGCATCGCCCTGCTGATCGGCTGCAACACCTTCCCGACGTGGAACGGCTACCCGGGCCTGTTCGCCTCCCTCGCCACCGGCAACGCGGTCCTGGTCAAGCCCCACCCGCGCGCGGTGCTGCCGCTCGCCCTCACCGTGCAGGTCGCCCGCGAGGTGCTCGCGGAGAGCGGCTTCGACCCCAACCTCGTGGCGCTGGCCGCCGAACGCCCCGGCGAGGGCATCGCCAAGACGCTCGCGCTGCGCCCCGAGATCCGCATCATCGACTACACGGGATCGACCGAGTTCGGCGACTGGCTGGAGGCCAACGCCCGCCAGGCGCAGGTCTACACGGAGAAGGCCGGCGTCAACACCGTCGTCGTCCACTCCACGTCCGACTACAAGGGCATGCTCTCCAACCTGGCGTTCTCCCTGTCCCTGTACAGCGGCCAGATGTGCACCACCCCGCAGAACCTCCTCGTCCCCCGCGAGGGCATCACCACGGACCAGGGCCCGAAGTCGTACGACGAGGTCGTCGCTGATCTCGCCCGGTCCGTGGACGGGCTGCTGGGCGACGACGCCCGGGCGAACGCGCTGCTCGGGGCGATCGTCAACCCGGACGTGAAGGCCCGCCTGGAGGCCGCTTCGGGGCTGGGCGAGGTCGCCCTGGCCTCCCGGGAGATCACCAACCCGGACTTCCCGGGGGCCGTCGTCCGTACGCCGGTGATCGTCAAGCTGGACGGGGCCAAGCCGGACGACGAGGCCGCGTACATGAGCGAGTGCTTCGGGCCGGTGTCGTTCGCCGTCGCGGTCGATTCCGCGTCCGATGCGGTGGAGTTGCTGCGGCGGACCGTGCGGGAGAAGGGCGCGATGACCGTCGGGGCGTACACGACCGACCCGGAGGTCGAGCAGGACGTGCAGGAGGCCTGTCTGGAGGAGGCGGCGCAGCTGTCGCTGAACCTCACGGGCGGGGTGTACGTCAACCAGACGGCCGCGTTCTCCGACTTCCACGGGTCGGGCGGCAACCCGGCGGCGAGTGCGGCGCTGTGTGACGGGGCGTTCGTGGCCAACCGGTTCCGGGTGGTCGAGGTGCGCAGGGACGCCTAGGAGCCCGGGGGGTGCGGTGAATGCGCGAGTGCCGGTCGTTCGTGGTTGTTCGCGCAGTTCCCCGCGCCCCTAGAGGGGCGCTCCAGAACCCGCGCTCCAGTGGTACAGGGTCATGGCCACGCTCGTCGCCAGGTTGTAGCTGCTGACCTGGGGGCGCATCGGCAGGGACAGCAGGTGGTCCGCGCGGGCGCGGAGTTCCCTCGACAGGCCCGTGCGCTCGGAGCCGAACGCGAGGACGGCGTCGTCCGGGAGCTTGACGCCCCGGATGTCGTCGCCCTCCGGGTCGAGGGCGAACAGCGGGCTCTGCGGCAGCTCGTCGACGGCCAGCCGCTCCACCGTCGTCGCGAAGTGCAGACCCGCCCCGCCCCGCACGACCGTCGGGTGCCAGGGGTCGAGCGTCCCGGTCGTCACCACGCCCGTGGCGCCGAAGCCGGCGGCCAGGCGGATCACCGCCCCGGCGTTGCCCAGGTTGCGCGGATTGTCGAGGACCACGACCGGGGCCCTGCGCGGCACTGCCGCCAGCTTCGCGAGACCGGCGGAACGGGACGGGCGTACGGCCAGCGCGGCCACGGCGGTGGGGTGCGGGCGCGGCACGAACGACGCGTACGTCGCGTGCGGCACCTCGCTCAGCAGCCCGGCCAGAGCGTCCCGCACGTCCGGGGCCAGCTCGTCGGCGAGGGCGAGGGTGGCCGTCCGGTCGGCGGTGACCGCCACCGGCACCTCCGCGCCGAAACGCAGCGCGTGCTTGAGGGCGTGGAACCCGTCGAGCAGGACGGTGTCACCGGCGAGCCGGTGCCAGGCGGTCACGGGGTCGGTCATGCCCCGAAGCCTACGTGCGCGGTCTCGGGGCTCTCGTGCGCACGCTGCCCGGGGACCGGCGCCCGACCGCCCCGGCGCGGCAGCCGGTCACGCGCGCGTGCCGCCCGGTCGCCCAGGCGGCGCAGGAAGCCCGTCGGCAGGAACACCGCGTCCGCCGCGATCATCGCCAGCGAGAAGAAGGGCAGACCCAGGACCACGGCGATCACGGCGTGCTCGGCCATCATGACCGCCAGCAGGACGTTCTTCACCCGCCGGTTGAACAGCGTGAACGGGAAGGCGACCTGCACCAGGACCGTCCCGTAGGTCACCAGCATCACCATCGTGCCGCTGGTGGACAGCAGATCGGCGAGTGTCGGCCAGGGCGAGAAGTACTCCAGGTGGAGCGGGTAGTAGACCGCGGTGCCGTCCTGCCAGCGGGAGCCCTGGATCTTGTACCAGCCGGCCGTCGCGTAGATCAGGCACGCCTCCGCCATGATCACGAGCAGCGCGCCGTTGTGCACGATGTTCGCGACGACGTCCAGCATGATCCGCGGCTCACCGGTCCGGGCCCGGCGCCCGGCCAGCCACCACAGCCCCTGCACCGCCCACACCGTCCACAGCAGCGCCGGTATCAGCCAGTCGCCCTGCATCCGGCCGACCAGGGTCACCGCGACCAGCACGAACCCGAGCACGCCCCACAGAGCAGGGCCGGTCCGGTCGGTTACCCGCTCGCCCCGCGCGCGGGCCGCCCGCTCCCGCGCGGCCCGCCCGGCGTCCAGCGACCACACCTGGGCGCACCGCGTGAACACCAGGTAGATCGACATCAGGTGCAGCACGTTGTCGCCGCCGTCGCCCATGAAGACGCTGCGGTTCTGCAGCGACAGCACACCCACCATGAACAGCACCGACATGGTGCGGGTGCGCCAGCCCAGCATCAGCAGGGCGCTGGAGAGGACCGCGAGCGCGTAGACGATCTCGAACCAGAGCCCGCCGTCCGACCACATCAGGACGGTGAAGGAGCCGTTGGACCCGACCAGCTGCTGGGCGAGATCCCAGCTCCAGGGACCGTCGGGACCGTACAGCTCGTGCCGGTGGGGGAGTTCGCGGAGCAGGAACAGCAGCCAGGTGGCGCTGAAGCCGATACGGATGACGGCCGTCTGGTAGGGGCCCAGGGCGGCCTCGGTGACGCGGGCTATGGCGCCCGAGACGGCCAGCGAGAGGCGGTTCACCGCACCCCTCCCTCGGCCTCGTCCTGCGGCACCTTCCACCACGGCAGCTCCCGGTAGGACGGCGTCATGGAGACCTTCTCCCGGCTCCACTCGGGCGGCGGCACGTTGCTGGTGCGGGAGCGCACCTGCACCCGTTCGATGACACCGGCCCCCCCGGTCGCGGCTCGCACCGCGTCGTCGTCGTGCAGGCGCAGCACCATGATCCGGCGCAGGTACGCTTCCGAGAGCGCTCCGCGCAGGCCCACCGGGCGGTTCTCGCCGTCGTGCGTCGCGACGAAGAAGTCCCAGGCCCGGCGCAGCTCGTTCTGCTGGGTGTGGCTGGGCAGCAGGTTGCCGTCGATGGCCCGGCCGTCCTCGGCGGACAGGTCGTACCAGCCGGTGGTCGACGTCATGCCGTCCGGCCCGCGGACCCAGGCACGGACCTGGATCGAGATGTTCTGCTGGAGCGGGTTCGGCGCGAAGAGCTTCCAGTTCTGCTCGAACTCCGGATAGATCCAGTCGTCGACGGCCTCGCCGTGCGCCTTGGTGACCGTGTTCGCCGGCGCGACGTGCAGGAACGTCATCCCGAGGTGCACACACACCCCGATGGCGACGACCGCGAGCGCCAGGGCGACACCGACCTGGTAGCGGAGGGAGAGAGCGGCGATGCCGGTGCGGGGTTCACCGGGCAGGTCCACCGGTACGTCCTGCTCGCCGGGCGGGCCCGGACGGTTCGGCGCGTCCGGGCCGTGCCGGGCGTTCGAGCCCTCGTCGTGCGCGTCCATTCCGCCCCGTTCCACGATCCCGGTCCGTCGTTCCGTCCGCCCGGCCGCGAGGGCGTCCCACCGCCCGCGCGGCACTGCGCGGCATCGGCACCGGCACGGTACTCAGGAGACCCACCCGCGCACAGCCCCTGTCCGCCCCTCCCACCGTGGCCGTCGCCACACCGGGGAGGCCGACCGCACGGCGAGTGACACCCTACGGCGCCCGCCCGTACACCCATTCCCTTCTTCTAGAACCTGTTCTATCTTGGCGCCCCGTCAGCTCAACGGGATCGCCGGAAGGACAGGCACCGTGGACTTCACCTTCACCGAGGAGCAGCAGGCGGCGGCCGAGGCGGCGAAGGGCGTGTTCGCCGGGGTCGCCCCCGACGCCGTGCCCAGCCCGGCCCTCACCCCGGGCGCCGTCGCCGAGACGTACGACCGCGCCCTGTGGGCCCGGCTCGCCGACGCCGACCTGCTGAGCCTGCTGCTCGACGCGCGGTACGGCGGGGCCGGCCTGGACGCCATCGCGCTCTGCCTGGTGCTGCGGGAGTCGGCACAGGTACTGGCCAGGGTCCCCCTCCTGGAGAGCAGCGCGGCGGCCGCGGCCGTCCAGGCCTACGGCGGTGAGGAGGCGAAGGCGGACCTGCTCGCCCGGGCCGGCCGGGGCGAGACCGTCCTGACCGTCGCCGCGCACGGCCGCACCGGCCACGACCCGGCCGAACAGTCCGTGACCGCCCGGCAGGACGGCGGGGCCTGGGTGCTGGACGGCGTGCAGACGGCGGTCCCGTGGGCCTACGACGCGGACGTCACGCTCGTCCCCGCACACACCGGCACCGGCCGGACCGTGCTGGCCCTGGTGCCGCGCGGGCACGAGGGGACCCACCTCGCCGAGCAGTTCTCCACCAGCGGCGAGCGGCTCGGCGAGCTGCGGCTGACGTCGGCACGGCTCGCGGCCCGGGACGTGATCGACACCGACGGGGCGTGGGAGTGGCTGCGGGATCTGCTGGCCACCGGGACGTGTGCGCTGGCGCTCGGGCTCGGGGAGCGCGTGCTGCGGATGACCGCGCAGTACACGGGTGAGCGGGAGCAGTTCGGGTTCCCGATCGCGACCTTCCAGGCCGTCGCCGTGCAGGCCGCCGACCGCTACATCGACCTGCGCGCGATGGAGGCCACGCTGTGGCAGGCCGCTTGGCGGATCGCCTCCGGGGCTCCGGGCCCGCTGCCCGCCGCCGGTGACGTGGCCGTCGCCAAGATCTGGGCGGCGGAGGGCGTCCGCCGGGTCGTGCAGACCGCGCAGCATCTGCACGGCGGGTTCGGCGCCGACGTTGACTATCCCCTGCACCGCTACCACGCCTGGGCCAAGCACCTGGAACTCTCACTCGGCCCGGCCGCGGCACACGAGGAGGCCCTGGGCGACCTCCTGGCCGCCCACCCACCGGCCTGATCCACGGGACAGGCCCCGTGGGGGGCGTCCCTAGAGGACGAACCCCTGCTGCCCGTCGTCCGTCACGACGGGACGGCCCGCCGCCTCCCACACCTGCATGCCGCCGTGGACGTTCACGGCGTCGACGCCCTGCTGGGCCAGGTACATCGTGACCTGGGCGGACCGGCCGCCCGAACGGCAGATCACATGGACCCGGCCGTCCTGCGGGGCGGCCTCGGTCAGCTCGCCGTACCGGGCGACGAACTCGCTGATCGGGATGTGCAGCGCCCCTGCGGCGTGGCCGGCCTTCCATTCGTCGTCCTCCCGGACGTCCAGCAGGAAGTCACCGTCCTTGAGGTCCGCGACCGCGACCGTGGGCACACCAGCTCCAAAACTCATGTGTCCGACGCTAC
>NZ_JBEOXI010000059.1:0-38437 GCF_040296465.1 Streptomyces sp. NPDC002130 | reverse complement strand
CTTGCTCCTCGTTGCTGTGTGCGTGTCTGAGCAGGACGCTCGGGCCCATTGTCCCGCACGCGCGCGTGCGGGGTGAGCGGGGGTACTCCCCCGGTCGCGCCGGTCGCCCGTGTGGGCTCAGGCCCCGGTCGGGTCCTCGCCGCGGTCGAGCGCCTTCCACAGGTCCTCGGGCCGGTCGGGGTCGACGGCGGGGGTCTTGGGGCGGGGCTGGGGCGTGCCGGTCCGCTCGTAGCGGCCGGACATGCCGGGCCACAGCCGGCCGTACCGCAGGGCGAGCAGCCCGGCCAGGAGGATCAGGGCGCCGCCGACGACCGCGACGTACGGCCAGGCGGTGTGGCTGAGGGCGTCGACGGAGGCCGAGGTGTCGCCGGAGGCCTGCGCGGCCTGCTCGTCGAGCGCGGCGCTGTCGGAGGCGCCGAGCAGGGCCGCGGCGACGATGCCGACGCCGGAGAGCGCCAGCAGGGCGGCGACGACCAGGCGGCCGGCGCGGCGGACCGCGAACACGGCGACGAGTGCGGCGAGGCCCACTATGGCGAGCGCCGCGGGAACGCCCGTGACGTCGCTGCCCTTGGCGGTCAGGGGGAAGGCGCCGCCGGCCACCGTCGCGGTGCCCTGCGACCACTCCTGCCGGGTGGCGAGCAGCGCCACGGCAGCGCCGAGGGCGCCGCTCAGCAGCGCGACGGCGAGGCTCAGGCGGCCGGCCCGGGCGGATCCGGGGGCTTCGGAACGGGGGTGAGGTACAGCAGTCACGTACCCCACTATCGCCTGAAGCCCGGGCGAACCGTCACCCGGGGTTCATCTCAGGCCTTTCCGAGCCGGTTCGCCGTGTGGACGGCCCGCAGGACCGCGGCCGCCTTGTTGCGGCACTCGGTGTCCTCGGCGACCGGGTCGGAGTCGGCGACGATGCCCGCGCCGGCCTGGACGTAGGCGGTGCCGTCGCGCAGGAGGGCCGTGCGGATGGCGATGGCGGTGTCGGAGTCCCCGGCGAAGTCGAGGTAGCCGACGCAGCCGCCGTAGAGGCCGCGGCGGGACGGTTCGAGTTCGTCGATGATCTGCATGGCGCGGGGCTTGGGGGCGCCCGAGAGGGTGCCGGCCGGGAAGCACGCGGTGAGCACGTCGAAGGCGGTGCGGCCCGGGGCGACGCGGCCCGTCACGGTCGAGACGATGTGCATGACATGCGAGTACCGCTCGACGGACATGAAGTCGACGACCTCGACCGAGCCGGGCTCGCAGACCCGTCCCAGGTCGTTGCGTCCCAGGTCCACGAGCATGAGGTGCTCGGCGCGTTCCTTGGGGTCGGCGAGCAGCTCGTCGGCGAGGGCCTGGTCCTCCTGTGGGGTGGCGCCGCGCCAGCGGGTGCCGGCGATGGGGTGCACCATGGCCCGGCCGTCCTCGACCTTGACCAGGGCCTCGGGGGACGAGCCGACGACGTCGAACCCGTCGAAACGGAACAGGTACATGTACGGGGAGGGGTTGGTGGCCCGCAGGACCCGGTAGACGTCCAGGGCGCTCGCGGTGCACGGCGTCTCGAAGCGCTGGGAGGGGACCACCTGGAAGGCCTCTCCGGCCCGGATGCGCTCCTTGATGTCCTCGACGGCCACCTGGAAGTCGGGGCCGCCCCACAGCGCGGTGTACTCGGGGAGCTCGGAGGGCGGGAGGACGGCCGGGGGCTGGGCGACCGCGCGGGAGAGGTCGGCCTCCATCGCGTCGAGGCGGGCGACGGCGTCGGCGTGTGCCTCGTCGACGCCCGTCTCCAGGTCGTTGTGGTTGATCGCGTTGGCGATCAGCAGGACCGAGCCCTCCCAGTGGTCCATGACGGCCAGGTCGCTGGTGAGGAGCATGGTCAGCTCAGGCAGCTTCAGGTCGTCGCGCTCGCCGGGGCCGATCTTCTCCAGGCGGCGGACGATGTCGTAGCCGAGGTAGCCGACCATGCCGCCGGTGAAGGGCGGCATGCCCTCCTGGTGGGGCGTGTGCAGGGTTTCGATGGTGGCGCGCAGGGCGGCGAGGGGATCGCCGTCGGTGGGGACGCCTACGGGCGGGGCGCCGAGCCAGTGGGCCTGGCCGTCGCGTGCGGTCAGCGTCGCGGCGGACCGCACGCCCACGAAGGAGTACCGGGACCACGAGCGGCCGTTCTCCGCGGACTCCAGCAGGAAGGTGCCGGGCCGCTCGGCGGCGAGCTTGCGGTAGAGCGCGACCGGGGTGTCGCCGTCGGCGAGGAGCTTGCGGGTGACGGGGATGACCCGCCGGTCGGTGGCGAGCTTGCGGAACGTCTCGAGGTCCATGGCCGCTGACCTTACTGATCCCGGGCGGGGCGGTCGGAGCCGCCGCCTTTGAGGAGCACGTCCTCGTCGAAACAGGTCCGGGCACCGGTGTGGCAGGCGGCGCCGACCTGGTCG
This sequence comes from Streptomyces sp. NPDC002130, assembly GCF_040296465.1. Classification (NCBI taxonomy): domain Bacteria; kingdom Bacillati; phylum Actinomycetota; class Actinomycetes; order Kitasatosporales; family Streptomycetaceae; genus Streptomyces; species Streptomyces sp. NPDC002130. Next base: position 36,041 of record NZ_JBEOXI010000059.1, on the reverse strand, counting down.
ACCTTGACGAGCACGGTGTCGGCGTCGCAGTCCAGGGCGACGGACTTCACCCACTGGAAGTGGCCGGAGGTGTCGCCCTTGACCCAGTACTCCCGGCGGCTGCGCGACCAGTACGTGCACCGGCCGGTGGTCAGGGTGCGGTGCAGCGCCTCGTCGTCCATCCAGCCGAGCATCAGCACCTCTCCGGTGTCGTACTGCTGGGCGATGGCGGGCAGGAGGCCGTCGGGGCTGCGCTTGATGCGCGCGGCGATCTCCGGGTCGAGGCGGCTGGGCGTGCTGGTCATGGTGACCATTGTGCCGCGCGCCACTGACGTGCCTGGTGGAGTGTCCACTGGGCGGACCGGGGGGCCGGTCGTAGGCTGGGCCGCATGTCGACCCATGCCAAGCGTGAACGACTTCTCCTCGCCGACCTGTTGGAGACCGCGGGCCCGGACGCGCCCACCCTGTGCGAGGGCTGGAGGACCCGGGACCTCGCCGCGCACGTGGTGGTGCGCGAGCGCCGCCCGGACGCCGCCGGCGGGATGCTGATCAAGCAGCTCGCGCCGCGCCTGGACAAGGTGATGGCGGAGTACACCGACAAGCCGTACGAGGAGCTGATCCAGCTGATCCGTACGGGTCCCCCGCGGTTCTCCCCCTTCTCCCTCAAGCCGGTCGACGAGGCGTCGAACATCATCGAGTTCTACGTCCACACCGAGGACGTGCGCCGCGCCCAGCCCGACTGGTCGCCGCGCGATCTCGACCCGGTGTTCCAGGACGCCCTGTGGTCCCGCCTGGAGCGCACCGCCCGCCTGATGGGCCGCGGCGTCCCGACGGGCCTGGTCCTGCGCCGCCCCGACGGCCAGACGGCGGTCGCCCACCGCGGCACCCCGGTGGTCACGGTCACCGGGGAGCCGTCCGAGCTGGTCCTGTTCTCCTACGGCCGCCAGAGCGCGGCCAAGGTCGACCTGGACGGCGACGAGAACGCGATCGCGAAACTCAACGAGTCCAAGCAGCTCGGGATCTGAGCGGGCATGCCGGAGCCCCGGTCGCGGCACGCGGCCGGGGCCTCTCGGCTGGCAGGGGCGGGTCACCGCACCGGGTGGCCCGCCTCCCGCAGCGTCTCCTTGACCTGGCCGATGCGCAGGTCCCCGAAGTGGAACACCGATGCGGCCAGGACCGCGTCCGCGCCGGCCTCGACGGCCGGGGGGAAGTCGCCCAGCCTGCCCGCGCCGCCCGAGGCGATGACGGGGACCGTGACGTGCTTGCGGACGGCCCGGATCATCTCCAGGTCGTAGCCGTCCTTGGTGCCGTCGGCATCCATCGAGTTGAGCAGGATCTCGCCCGCGCCCAGTTCCGCGGCCCGGTGGGCCCATTCGACGGCGTCGATGCCGGTGCCCTTGCGGCCGCCGTGGGTGGTGACCTCGAAGGAGCCCGACTCGGTGCGGCGGGCGTCGACCGACAGGACCAGCACCTGGCGGCCGAAGCGCTCGGCGATCTCGCGGATCAGGTCGGGGCGGGCGATGGCGGCGGTGTTGACGCCGACCTTGTCCGCTCCCGCCCGCAGCAGCTTGTCCACGTCCCCGGCGGTGCGGACGCCGCCGCCGACCGTGAGCGGGATGAACACCTGCTCGGCCGTGCGGCGCACGACGTCGTAGGTGGTCTCGCGGTCGCCCGACGAGGCGGTGATGTCCAGGAACGTCAGCTCGTCGGCGCCCTCGGCGTCGTACACCTTGGCCATCTCGACGGGGTCACCCGCGTCGCGCAGGTTCTGGAAGTTGACGCCCTTGACGACCCGGCCGTTGTCCACGTCCAGGCAGGGGATGACTCGGACCGCCAGGGTCATGAATCGTGCTCCTCTAGTGTTCTTCCGAAGGTGTCCCTCTGAATGCTTCCACTTCCACCGACACCAGGACCCGGGAGTCGATGAAGCCCTGCACGACCAGCAGAGTCGTGACCGGGCGTACGGCGTCGAACAGTTCCTTGTGGGCCCGGCCCACCGCGTCGACGTCCCGGGCGTGTGCCAGGTACACACGGGTGCGGATCACGGACTCGGGTGCGAGCCCGAGCTCGGCGATCGCCTCCAGGGCGGTGGTGAAGGCCACCTTGGCCTGCTCGTACGGGTCGCCCTCGCCGTAGAGCACGTCGCCCTTGAAGGCGGTCGTGCCCGCGACGAGCACACGGTCACCCGCCTCGACGGCGCGTGCAAAACCGAAGGACTCTTCCCAGGGACTTCCGCTCTGCACACGCCGCACGGTCATGACGACACAGCCTCCAAGGCCTCTTCAAGGGTGAACGCCTTCGCGTACAGCGCCTTCCCGACGATGGCTCCTTCGACACCGAGCGGGACGAGTTCGGCGATGGCCCGCAGGTCGTCGAGCGAGGAGACCCCGCCGGAGGCCACGACCGGGCGGTCGGTGGCGGCGCACACGTTGCGCAGCAGTTCCAGGTTCGGGCCCTGGAGCGTGCCGTCCTTGGCGATGTCGGTGACGACGTACCGCGCGCAGCCCTCCTTGTCGAGGCGCTCCAGCGTCTCGTAGAGGTCGCCGCCGTCGCGGGTCCAGCCGCGGCCGCGCAGGGTCGTGCCGCGGACGTCGAGACCGACGGCGATCTTGTCGCCGTGCTCCGCGATGACCTTGGCGACCCACTGCGGCGTCTCCAGGGCGGCCGTGCCCAGGTTGACGCGCTTGCAGCCGGTGGCGAGGGCGGCGGCGAGGGTGTCGTCGTCGCGGATGCCGCCGGAGAGCTCCACCTTGATGTCCATGGCCTGGGCGACCTCGGCGATCAGCTCACGGTTGTCGCCGGTGCCGAACGCGGCGTCCAGGTCGACCAGGTGCAGCCACTCGGCGCCGGAGCGCTGCCAGGCGAGGGCGGCCTCCAGCGGGGAGCCGTAGGAGGTCTCCGAGCCGGACTCACCGTGCACCAGACGGACGGCCTGGCCGTCACGGACGTCCACGGCTGGGAGGAGTTCGAGCTTGCTCACAGTGTTCCGATCCAGTTGGTGAGGAGCTGGGCTCCGGCGTCGCCGGACTTCTCGGGGTGGAACTGGGTGGCCCACAGGGCGCCGTTCTCGACGGCCGCGACGAACGGCTTGCCGTGCGTGGACCAGGTGACCTTGGGGGCCTCGATCGTCGGGTTGTGCGTCTCGAGCGACCAGTCGTGGACGGCGTAGGAGTGCACGAAGTAGAAGCGGGCGTCCGCGTCGAGGCCGGCGATCAGCTGCGAACCGGGCGCCGCCTCCACGGTGTTCCAGCCCATGTGGGGCACGATCTCGGCCTGGAGCGGCTCGACCGAGCCGGGCCACTCGTCGAGGCCCTCGCTCTCCACGCCGTGCTCGATGCCGCGTGCGAAGAGGATCTGCATGCCGACGCAGATGCCCATGACCGGACGGCCGCCGGAGAGCCGGCGGTCGACGATCCAGTCGCCGCGTGCCTCGCGCAGGCCCGTCATGCAGGAGGCGAAGGCGCCGACGCCGGGCACCAGCAGGCCGTCGGCGTTCATGGCCTTGTCGTAGTCACGCGTGATCTCGACGTCGGCTCCCGCGCGCGCGAGGGCGCGTTCGGCGGAACGGACGTTGCCGAAGCCGTAGTCGAAGACCACCACTTGCTTGCGGGGGCTGCTCAATTCCACACCTCCAGCCTCACCACACCGGCCGCCAGGCACATCGCGGCGCCGATCGACAGCAGCACGATGAGGCCCTTGGGCATCTTCTGCTTGATGAAGGAGTAGATCCCGCCGACGAGGAACAGGCCGACGACGATCAGCAGGGTCGAGGTGCCGTTCACAGGGCGCCCTTCGTGGAGGGGAGGATGCCGGCCGCGCGCGGGTCGCGCTCGGACGCGTACCGCAGGGCCCGGGCGAGCGCCTTGAACTGGCACTCCACGATGTGGTGCGCGTTGCGCCCGTAGGGCACGTGCACGTGCAGCGCGATCTGCGCCTGGGCCACGAAGGACTCCAGGATGTGCCGGGTCATGGTGGTGTCGTACTCGCCGATCATCGGCGCCATCTTCTCGGGCTCGGTGTGCACGAGGTAGGGGCGGCCGGACAGGTCGACGGTGACCTGGGCGAGGGACTCGTCCAGCGGGACCGTGCAGTTGCCGAAGCGGTAGATGCCGACCTTGTCGCCGAGGGCCTGCTTGAAGGCGGCGCCGAGGGCGAGGGCGGTGTCCTCGATGGTGTGGTGCGAGTCGATGTGCAGATCGCCCTCGGTCTTCACGGTGAGGTCGAACAGACCGTGCCGGCCGAGCTGGTCGAGCATGTGGTCGTAGAAGCCGACGCCGGTCTTGATGTCGGTCTTGCCGGTACCGTCGAGGTCGATCTCGACGAGGACCGAGGTCTCCTTGGTCACCCGCTCTATGCGTCCTACGCGGCTCATGCGCTCTGCTCCTTCTTCAGTTCACGTACCGCGTCGAGGAACGCGTCGTTCTCTTCGGGGGTTCCGGCGGTGACCCGGAGCCAGCCGGGCACGCCGTTGTCCCGGACCAGGACGCCCCGGTCGAGGATCTTCCGCCAGGTCTCGTGGGAGTCCTCGAAGTGGCCGAACTGCACGAAGTTCGCGTCCGACGCGGTCACCTCGTAGCCGAGGGCGAGCAGTTCGGTGACCAGGCGGTCCCGTTCGGCCTTGAGCTGCTCGACGTAGCCCAGCAGGGTGCCGGTGTGTTCCAGGGCGGCCAGGGCGGTGGCCTGGGTGACGGCCGACAGGTGGTAGGGCAGCCGGACCAGCTGGACGGCGTCGACGACGGCCGGGTGCGCGGCGAGGTAGCCCAGGCGCAGGCCCGCCGCGCCGAACGCCTTCGACATCGTGCGGGAGACGACGAGGTTCGGACGGCCCTCGATCAGCGGCAGCAGCGAGTCGCCGTGGCTGAACTCGATGTACGCCTCGTCGACGACGACCATCGACGGCTTGGCCGCCTGCGCGGCCTCGTACAGCGCGAGGACCGTCTCGGGCGGAACGGCCGTGCCGGTGGGATTGTTGGGAGTGGTGATGAAGACGACGTCCGGCTCGTTCTCGGCGATCGCCTTCTCGGCGGCGGCGAGGTCGATCGTGAAGTCCTCGTTGCGCGGGCCGGAGATCCAGCCCGTGCCGGTGCCGCGCGAGATGAGGCCGTGCATCGAGTACGACGGCTCGAAGCCGATGGCCGTGCGGCCCGGTCCGCCGAAGGTCTGCAGCAACTGCTGGAGGACCTCGTTGGAGCCGTTGGCCGCCCAGACGTTGGCCACGCCGACCTCGTGGCCGGAGGTGTCGGTGAGGTACTCGGCCAGCCGTGTGCGCAGCTCGACCGCGTCCCGGTCCGGGTAGCGGTTGAGGTTCCGGGCGGCCTCACGGACCCGCTCGGCGATCCGCTCGACCAGCGCCTCGGGCAGCGGGTAGGGGTTCTCGTTGGTGTTCAGCCGTACGGGGACGTCCAGCTGGGGCGCGCCGTAGGGGGACTTGCCGCGCAGCTCGTCCCGTACGGGGAGATCATCGATGCGTACGTCGCTCACTTGCCCTGGGGAACCTTCCAGTCGAACCTCGCCTTGATCGCCGCGCCGTGCGCGGGCAGGTCCTCCGCCTCCGCCAGCGTCACCACGTGGTGCGCGACCTCGGCCAGCGCGTCCTGCGTGTAGTCGACGATGTGGATGCCGCGCAGGAAGGACTGGACGGACAGGCCCGAGGAGTGGCAGGCGCAGCCGCCGGTGGGCAGGACGTGGTTGGAGCCCGCCGCGTAGTCGCCGAGGGAGACCGGGGCCCAGGGGCCGATGAAGATCGCCCCGGCGTTGCGGACGCGGTCGGCGACGGCGGCGGCGTCGGCCGTCTGGATCTCCAGGTGCTCGGCGCCGTACGCGTCGACCACCTTGAGGCCCTCGTCGACGCCGTCGACCAGCACGATCGCGGACTGCCTGCCCGACAGGGCCGGGACGATCCGGTCGTCGACGTGCTTGGTGGCGGCGACCTGCAGCTCCAGTTCCTTCTCGACCGCGTCGGCGAGTTCGACGGAGTCGGTGACGAGGACGGCGGCGGCCAGCGGGTCGTGCTCGGCCTGGCTGATCAGGTCGGAGGCGACGTGCACCGGGTCGGCCGTGTCGTCGGCGAGGACCGCGATCTCGGTCGGGCCGGCCTCGGCGTCGATGCCGATCCTGCCGGTGAAGTAGCGCTTGGCGGCGGCGACCCAGATGTTGCCGGGGCCGGTGACCATGTTCGCGGGCGCGCAGGACTCGGTGCCGTAGGCGAACATGGCGACGGCCGTGGCGCCGCCGGCCGCGTACACCTCGTCGACGCCGAGCAGCGCGCAGGCGGCGAGGATCGTCGGGTGCGGCAGGCCGCCGAAGTCGGCCTGGGCGGGCGAGGCGAGCGCGACGGACCCGACGCCGGCCTCCTGCGCCGGCACCACGTTCATGATCACGGAGGACGGATACACGGACCGGCCGCCGGGCGCGTAGAGCCCGACGCGGTCGACCGGCACCCACTTCTCGGTGACGCTACCGCCGGGCACGACCTGGGTGGCGTGGGTCTCGCGGCGCTGCTCGCGGTGGACGATCCGGGCGCGGCGGATGGACTCCTCCAGGGCCGCGCGCACGGCCGGGTCGAGCTCCTCCAGCGCGCGCGTGAGCGCGGCGGCCGGAACCCGCACCTGATCGAGCCTGACCCCGTCGAACCGCTCGGCCGCGTCGATCAGCGCCGCGTCGCCCCGATGATGCACGTCCTCGCAGATCGGACGCACCTTCTCCAGGGCGGCCGCTACGTCGAAGTCGGCTCGGGGCAGCAGGTCGCGCAGGGCGGGGCCCTCGGGAAGGGCGTCGCCGCGCAGGTCGATTCGGGAGATCACGTGCTCAATTCTCTCAGACCCGGGTGAGGCGTCGTCCGCGCGTATCAATGGCTGATACAGAGTGTCGCCGGACCCCGGAAGGTCCCCTTCACTTTGTGTGTTGGGGGCGTCACGCAGCGGGCATGAACGGATGTACGAAGGAAGTGACCCGTGAGTACCCGGGGAGGATGGAAAAGCTGTGACCGAGGGGGCCGGCGTCCGTGCCGGGGAGCTGCCCGAGGACCTGACCGCGGCCGAGGCCGGCATGTGGCAGGCCTTCCGCAACGGCACCGTGTACGACCTGAGCAGCGGCGACGCCGTGGTGGACGATCCGCACGGCGGCCACCCCTGGGGCGCTGAGCGGACCGTACGGGCCCGGATCGTGTGCTGGCTGCTGCTCGACGGCCCGCCCGCCCTGGCCGGCCGCGTGTCGTCCTTGAAGCTGATGGGCGTGCAGATCAGCGGCTCGCTGGACCTCGCGGGTGGCACGGTGGTGCCGTACGTCGAGATGCGCCGGTGCCGTTTCGAGCAGGACGTGCTGCTGCCGGAGGCCCGCTTCACGACCCTGCGGATGGTGGACTGCTCGGTGCCCCGGCTGGAGGCGGCCCGGGTGCACACCGAGGGCGATCTGCATCTGCCGCGCTGCCGCTTCCACCACGGCATCCGGCTCACGGACGCGCAGATCGGCACGGACCTGATGCTCAACCAGGCGATCGTGCACCGGGACCACAGCGGCCGGTCGATCGCCGCGGACGGCATGACCGTCGGCCAGGACTTACAGGCCGAGCTGCTGGCGTCGCACGGCGAGCTGAGCCTGCGCGCCGCCACCGTCGGCGTCTCCCTGAGCCTGCGCGGGGCGCGGCTGTCCAACCCCTACGAGCGGCTCGCGCTGAACGCCCCGCAGCTGACCGTCGAGCGCAGCCTCTATCTGACGCCGGCGGGGGTCGGCGCCCAGGCGATGAGCGGGATGACCCCGGCGCAGGGGACGCGGATCCAGCGCTTCGCCTGCGAGGGCGGTATCCGGCTGGACGACGGCCGGTTCGGCGACGCCGTCGACTTCGAGCAGGCCCGGTTCACCCTCACGGACGACCAGGAGCTGTCGCTGCGCCGGGTGCAGACGCCGGAGCTGCGGTTCCTCGGGGAGCAGCCGGTGCGCGGGCGGGTGGTGCTGTCCGGGGCGAAGGTCGTCAACCTGATGGACCGGGCGGACGCCTGGCCGGGCCCGGGGCGGCTGCACATGGGCGGTTTCGCCTACGAGAACCTGGTGCCGCGCGGGCCGTTCCCCCTGGCCGAGCGGCTGGACTGGGTGGCCGCGGCGACCGCCGAGTACAACCCGGAGCCGTACGAACGCCTCGCGTCCGTGCTGCGGGCCGGCGGGGAGGACGAGGACGCCCGCGAGGTGCTGCTCGCCAAGCAGCGCCGGCACCGCGAGAGCCTGCCGATGGCAGCCAAGCTGTGGGGCTACGCGCAGGACTGGACAGTCGCCTACGGATACCGGCCGGGCCGGGCCGCGGTGTGGATGGCGGTGCTGTGGGCGGCGGGCTCCCTCGCCTTCGCGCAGGCCGGCCATCCGCCGATGAAGCGGGGCGAACATCCGGAGTGGAACCCCACGCTCTTCACCCTCGATCTGCTGCTGCCGGTCATCGACCTGGGCCAGGTGGGCTTCTGGCAGCTGCGCGGGGCCTGGCAGTGGCTGGCGACGGCGATGATCCTGCTGGGCTGGATCCTGGCGACGACGGTGGCGGCGGGGGCGACGCGGCTGTTGCGGCGCAACTGATGGTGCTGGTGTGACCACAGTTATTGATCTGTCACGGTTTTACGTTCTCTTGACCATCGGATGTACAACTTTCCGTAGGTTCCATGAACAGTCTGGCGCCGTCATGACCAGCCGACTTTCAATGGTCGGCACCATGGCAATGCAGCTCCCGTTCATCCGCGCGAGCCGGATGGCAAGGACCTCCCCCCACCTCGTCGGCGAGCCGTGCGCCGGCGACGAGGTGCTGCTCGACGCGCCCGACGCCCGGCTGAGTCCGGCGCTGGTCGCCGCCGCCCGGGGCGACCACGGTCCGGCCGCGACCCTGCTCCTCGCCACCCGCGCGGCCTGCGAATGGGAGCGGCGCGACCGGTACGTGACCCGGCTGGCCGCCTTCGCCCGCTCGCGGCCCGAGTGGCTGGACGCCTGGCTCGCCATCGCCCCGCAGGACCCCGACGCGCTGCTGGTCGGGGCCCAGCTGGCGGTGGACCGTGCCTGGCAGTCACCGGCCCGGGCCGAGCTGCTGCGCGAGGTGAGCCCGCTGATCACGGCAGCCGCCCGGGGCGACCAGCGGGACCCCGTGCCGTGGCGGCTGGCGCTCGACCACGCCCGGGGCGCACAGGCGGGGCACACGTACTTCGAGGAGCTGTGGGCGGCGGCCGTACGCCGTGCCCCGCACCACTACGGCTGCCATGTGGCGGCCCTGCGCTACCTGGCCACCTACTGGCACGGCTCGCACCACGAGTGCTTCGACTTCGCCGACCGGGCGGCCCAGGACGCTCCCGCCGACGCGCTCGTCCAGGCCCTGCCGCTGCGGGCGGCCTTCGGCTACCTCACCGACCGGTGCGGGCCCGAGGTGCCGCGCGAGCGACTGGACGCGGCGGCCGACCGGGCGATCGCGCTGTCCCCGCTGCTTCCGGCGGCCGACCCCTGGCCGGCCCGGATGCGGAACCTCCTGATCTTCGTCCTGGCGCGCCTGGAGCGCTGGCCCGACGCCGCCGAGCAGCTGCGCCTGAACGGCCCGTACGCGACCTCCTTCCCCTGGGACCGGGTGTCGGACGACCCGCTCGGTCACTTCCTGCGGGTACGCGAGGACATCCTGGCGGGGGCGGTCGGGGCGGCCGGAAGCCCGTCCGGGCATCCCCGGAGTGAACGGGGCGGACGAGTCCGTCCCGGCGACCATTAGGCTTTTGCGTCGTGACCACCGTCCGGCTCCCCCTCTTCCCCCTGAACTCGGTGTTGTTCCCGGGGCTCGTGCTCCCGCTCAACGTCTTCGAGGAGCGGTATCGCGCCATGATGCGCGAGCTGCTGAAGACGCCCGAGGACGAGCCGCGCCGGTTCGCCGTCGTGGCGATCCGCGACGGCCACGAGGTGGCCCCGAGCGCGCCCGGCATGCCCGACCCGACGGCCCTGCCCGAGCGGGGGCCGGCGGCCGGTTTCGGCACGGACCCGGTGAAGGCGTTCCACAAGGTGGGCTGTATCGCGGACGCGGCGACGATCCGGGAGCGCACCGACGGCTCCTTCGAGGTGCTGGCGACCGGCACGACCCGGGTGAAACTGCTGTCGGTCGAGGCGTCCGGGCCCTTCCTGACGGCCGAGCTGGAGCCGCTGGAGGAGGAACCGGGCGACGAGGCCGCGCCGTTGGCGGAGGGGGTGCTGCGGTCCTTCCGCCAGTACCAGAAGCGGCTGGCCGGGGCGCGGGAGCGGTCCCTGGCGACGGGGGCCGACCTGCCGGACGAGCCGGGCGTGGTGTCGTACCTCGTGGCGGCCGCCATGATGCTGGACACCCCGACCAAACAGCGCCTGCTCCAGTCCCCGGACACCGCGTCCCGCCTGCGCGACGAGCTGAAACTCCTTCGCTCCGAGACGGCGATCATCCGTAGTCTGCCGTCGTTGCCGGCGTCGGAGCTGACGCGCGGCCCGATGAGCCTCAACTGAGCGGATCGGCATGGCGAAGAAGTCGAAGAAGCAGCAGCCGGGCGGCACTCCGGCGACGGTGGCCCTCACGGCGGCGGGCGCGGCCTACACGGTCCACTCCTACGACCACGACCCCGCGCACCCCTCCTACGGCGAGGAGGCGGCCGAGGCCATGGGCGTCTCCCCCGACCGCGTCTTCAAGACCCTGGTCGCGGACGTCGACGGCACCCTGACGGTCGCGGTGGTCCCGGTGGCGGGCCAACTGGACCTGAAGGCCCTGGCGGCGGCCGTGGGCGGCAAGCGCGCGGCGATGGCCGACCCGGCCCTGGCGGAGCGCACGACGGGCTATGTCAGGGGTGGCATCTCGCCCCTGGGCCAGCGCAAGAAGCTGCCGACGGTCCTCGACGCCTCGGCCTCCGCGCACGCGACGATCTGCGTGTCGGCGGGCAGAAGGGGCCTGGAGGTGGAACTCCCCCCGGCAACCCTGCAGAAGCTGACCGAGGCGGTCCTGGCTCCCATCGGCCGCTAGCGACCTCACGGCCCCGGCGTCCATCGGCCGCCGATGACGGACGCCCCCGACGTCCATCGGACGTCGGGTGATCCCGAGGCCCGTCGGCGGCAGGCGGCCCCGGCGTACATCGGCCACTGGCGGCAGGGCCGCCTTCCGCGCGCCCATCGGCCGTTGGCAGAGGCCGGTCCCGGTGTCGATCGGCCGTTGGCAGAGGCCCGTCCCGGTGTCGATCGGCCAGTCGCGGATCGGCGGCCGTCGGAAAAAGGCGGCCCCGCACCCGTCGGCCATCAGCGGCAGGCCACCCCACGCCCATCGGCCGCCGCGGCGGCCGACCCCGGCCTCTACCGGTCGTCGGCGGTGGGCGGTTGCGGATACGGCCCCGGCGCGAACTCCGGTTCCGGATCCCGAGGCCCGAACAACGCCATGAGCCCGAGATGCAACACCAGCGCGGCAAACGGCCAGGCCAGCAACGCCCCCTTCGCTCCCAGCTTCAGCGGCGCGGAGAATGTCACCCCCCGCCCCACTTCCCGCGCGTGGGCGATCACGTCCTCGGCGGGGCCGAGCCACACCCCGACCCGCCAGGCGAGCAGCGACCCGAGCAGCCCCCCGAGGGCCAGCCCCACCACCAGCGGCACGCCCCCGCGCCGCCGCAGCAGGAAGACGACCAGCGCGCTGACCGCTCCGAAGGCCAGGCCGAGCAGCGTGAACGTGCCGTCGACTCCGATCGCCTGCTCCCCCTCGGTGTCCTTGAGGTAGACGACCCAGTTCTTCTCCACCACGTCGCCGACCAGCGGCACGTGCGGCGCCAGCCACCACCACAGCACCCCGAGCAGCACCCCGCCGAGCGCCACGGCCAGGGCGATCACCGCGGCCTCCCGCAGTTCCGTCTTCATCCCGGGGCCGTCCTGTCCGTACCAGCCGGGGCCTGCGTACTCGGCGTGCTGGGACCCGGGAGCCGCAGGCCCGGCGTCCGGCGGCTGCCACGAACCCTGTGCGGAGTGTCCATGCGGCGGCGGTGGCGGAGTCAGTGGTGCGGTCACCCTGCCATCGTGCCAGGCCCGCCTGTGTGCCGCGTCACCGGACGACCGCTCCCCGCTCAACGGACGGCCGCCCGGCGGTACGCCCAGGTCGCCACGGCCAGCGAGACGACGCCCACGGCCCCGCACACCGCGAGGTCGCCGAGCACGAAGGCCCAGTCGGGATGCGGCCCGAACGTGCGCGCGAAGGCCTCCACGCCGTACGTCGAGGGCAGCAGGTCCCGCGCGAAGCGCACGACCTCGGGCATCCGGTCCGCCGGCAGCACGCCCAGCAGCAGCGCCGCCGACATGCCCAGCTGCCCCAGCAGCGTGGCCAGTTCCGGCCGGGGCGCGAGCAGCCCCAGCGCCGCACCGAGCCCGGCGAGCGCGGCGCCCGCGAGCGGAATCACGGCCATGAGGACCCACAGGTGGGCCATCGGCAGCCCGAACAGCACACAGCCGAACACCGCGGTCACGACCGTCCCGGGCACGGTGAACGACGCGTACGCGCCGGCCGCGCCCAGCACCACCGCCGCCGGCGGCACGGGCAGCGTCGCGTAGTGGTCGAGCCCGCCACTGGCCCGCAGCTGCCCGAAGTACTGCGCGAGCAGGTTCAGCGCGACGAAGGCGACCACGAGGACCGACGATCCGGCGACCACGGCCTGCGCCTCCGCCCCGTCGTCCACGACCCCGCGCATCAGGATCATGATCCCGACGGACTGGAAGGTCGCCACGAACAGCAGCGGGATCCGCGCCACCCTCGCCCGGGACAGCTGGGCCCGGTACACGGCCGCCAGCGACGGCCACAGCCGCGCCCGGGGCCCGAGCTCGGCCGCGCCCGCGGCGGGCTCCTCCACGGCCAGGGCACTGCCCGGCAGGACATCGGCGGGTACGACACTCACGTCGCGCTGCTCCCCTTCGCTCGGGTCCACTGCGGCAGTCGCCTGTTCGGTACGGATGCGGCGGCCGGTGTGCTCACGGCCCGCGTGTCCGGCGTCCTGGTGCTCACACCTTCACCAGCCCCTGCTGCACGGCACCGCCGAGGGCGAGATACACGTCCTCCAGGCTCGGCGTGGCCAGGGTGAAGTCGTCCAGAGCGGCGAACGCGGCCCCGCCGGTGACGGTCGCGACGACCGCCCGGGCCTCCTCGGGCCCGAGCCGGAGCGTCCAGCGGCGGCCCGACTCCACGACGCGGTCCTTCAGCGCGGCCACCTCGGGCACGTGCAGCGGAGCCGCGTCCCGCCACACCAGGTCGACGCGCACCTCACCGGCGACCTGCTCCTTGAGCCCGGCGGGCGAGTCGCAGGCGATCACCCGCCCCCGGTCGAGGACGGCCACCCGGTCCAGCACCGTCTCGGCCTCGATGACGTTGTGCGTCACGAGCAGCACGGTCGTCCCGCGCTCGGCCCTGCGCCGGTCGACGGCGGACCACACGGCCCGTCGCGCCACCGGGTCCATGCCGGTGGTCGGCTCGTCGAGCACCAGCAGCGGCCGCTCCCCCACCAGGGCCGCCGCGAAGCACGCCAGGCGCCGCTGGCCCCCGGAGAGCTTCTTCAGCGGCCGCCCGGCGAGCGGCGCGAGCCCCAGCTCGTTGAGGACGGCGTCCCGCTCGGCCCGCGCCCGCCGTACGTCCAGGCCGCGCAGCCGCCCGGTGGTCTCGGCGGCGAGCGACACGGTCAGCTCGTCGAGGGCGGTCGACTCCTGCCCGAGGTAGGCGAGGATCCGCGCGGCCCGCTCGGGGTGGCGCACGATGTCGTGGCCGAGGATCTCCACACTGCCGTGGTCGGGCCGCATCAGCCCGGTCAGCTGGCGCACGAGGGTGGACTTGCCGGCGCCGTTCGGACCGAGCAGGCCGAAGATCTCGCCGCGGCGGATGTCCAGCGTCACGTCGTCCGTGGCCCGGACCTCGGGTGCTGCGGGAGTGCCGCGCCGGCCCCGGACCGCCGGATAGGTCTTGGTCAGCCCGCGCACCGCGCACACGACGTCACCATCGTGCCGAAATGCCTGTGCCGCGCGCTTACTCACAAGGGACGAGACTACGGGGTCGGCGGCCCCGGTCCGCTCTCGGGTCGGTCCGTACCGGGAAATCCGCCGGCAAAGAACTCAGGCCTCGACGGGCGGGTGCTCCACGCCCGTCCGCACGCTGATCTCCCGCCAGAAACCGGCTCGGATGGCGTACCTGTCCCGCTCGTCGATCTGGTCGTCCTTGTGGGCGAGCAGGCCGAAGCGGGCCGCGTAGCGCAGCAGCTCCCCGTCGACGCGGTGCGGGATGCGCGGGTACATCCCGGACAGTTTCGGCAGGTGGGTCTGGTCGCCGAGGCGCTCGACCCAGCGCCGGGCGAAGACCTGCCCCACCTCGAAGGGATCACCGCCGACGGTGGTGATGTCCTCCTCGCGGTCGGCCCATCGCTGCTCGGCCGTGGTCAGCTGGGCGAGCGTCGGCATCGAGGCGGCCTCGGGGGGCTCGGCCGTGGGCCGGTCGACCCAGCCCTTGTCGGAGGACCACCGGAGGGTGGCGGAGGCGGGGGGCTGGGCGGGCTGGGTGCCGGGGGCGCGCAGGGCGGCCAGGTCTTTGGGCGTGGGGACGCCTTTGGGGGCGGGCACCCTCTCCTCGGTGCCGTTCTGCCCGGGGGCGGCCTCCTGGTGCCGGGGCTGTGGGGCGGACCGGTCGGTCGCGGCGCCGAGCGCGGATTCGGGCAGCGGCGCGGAGAGGATGGCGGCGATCTCGGGCCGGGGCGCGGGCTGCGGCGCGCACACCCCGGTGAAGTCCTTGGCGCGGACGGCCTTGGTGATCCACGTACGGTCCAGGACGCGCCGTTCGTCGGCTTCGGCGACCAGGTCCTCGGACTGGTTGTAGTCGCCGTCGGCGGCCTGGACGGCCCACAGGTGGACGGCGACGCCGTGCTCCTTGGCGGCCATCATGCCGGGCAGCAGATCGCCGTCGCCGGTGACGAGGACGACGTCGGAGCAGGCGCGGTTGCGGGCCAGTTCGGTGAGCTCGGCGTGCATCGCCGCGTCCACGCCCTTCTGTGCCCAGCGGCCGTCGCTGCGGGTCAGTGCGCCGAGCCGGACGGTGACCCGGGGCATCACGCGCAGCCTGCGGTGCTCGGGCTGCGGGACGCGGTCGGGGGCGCCGTCGAACCAGTAGATGCGCAGCAGCGGCTGCTGGGTGTCGGACTCGGCGCGTTCGCGCAGCCCCTGGATGAGGGCGGTGTGGTCGACGGTGATGCGGGACCGCGAGGGCTCTCCGGCGAGGAGACTCGCCGCGGCTCCCAGCAGATACCCAGCGTCCACCAGGACGATGCAGCGGTCCACGCGACTCACCCTCTTCCCAGGAGGTTTGCTTCGGGCTCGCTTCGAGTCTGCCCGACGGCGCGGAGGTTAACGGCCGGAACTCGATCTTCGGCGTGGCGTTTCGGGCCCTCCCGCTCCGACCACCCCTGTCACGCACGGTAATTGTCCGACATGCGATCGTTGTCGGCCTGTGTGAATCTGGTCCCGGCCCTGGCCCCTAGTCCCCCACAGGAGGCATCACCATGGCCAAGAACAAGAACCGTGACCGTAAGCAGCAGCGTCCGACCGAGCGTGGTCAGCGGGCCGACCGCAGCCCCGCCTCGCAGACGGAGCCCCAGCCCGAGGTCGAGGCGACCCCCGGCGAGATGGCGTCGGCGAAGCGAAAGCGCAGCTTCGGCCACAACTGACGTCTGTGTGACGGGTTGTTGAGCCCACGCACAAGCACGAGGGGCGTACCCGATCCCGGGTACGCCCCTCGAACGCGTCAAGAGCCCCGCGTCACCCGGCCAGGCAGGACGGTCCGAGCAACACCTTCAGGTCGCCGAAGAGCGCCGGGTCCGGCTTCACCCGGTGCCGGTCCAGCCGCAGCACGGTCGTCTTGGTCGGTCCCTGGAGCTTGATCCGGACCTCGCTGTCGCCCTTGTGGTGGCTGAGGACCTCGCCGAGGCGGCTGACCAGCGGCGGGGTGACCCGGGTGGCCGGGATGGTGAGGACCACGGGTGCGTTGGTGCCCGCGTTCGACAAGTCCGGGATCATCAGCTCCATCGCGACGAGCCGCGGGATGTCCTCGCGCTTGTCGAGGCGGCCCTTGACGAACACCACGGCGTCCTCGACGAGTTGCGTCGAGACGAGCTGGTAGGTCGCGGGGAAGAACATGCACTCGATCGAACCGGCGAGGTCCTCGACGGTGGCGATGGCCCAGGCGTTGCCCTGCTTGGTCATCTTGCGCTGCAGGCCGGAGATGATGCCGCCGATGGTGACCACGGAGCCGTCGGAATAGTCACCGCCGGTCAACTGGGAGATGCCCGCGTCGGCCTTGTCGGACAGGATGTGCTCCAGGCCGAACAGCGGGTGGTCGGAGACGTACAGACCGAGCATCTCCCGCTCCTGGGCGAGCAGATAGGTCTTGTCCCACTCGTCCGGGGAGAACTCCACGTCGAGCCCGAAGCCCGGCTCGCTGGTCTCGGCCTCGCCCATGCCGCCGAAGAGGTCGAACTGCCCCTCGGCCTCCTTGCGCTTGACCGCGACCACGTTGTCGATCATCGGTTCGTAGTGCGCGGTGAGGCCCTTGCGGGTGTGGCCCATGGCGTCGAAGGCGCCGGCCTTGATCAGCGATTCGGTGGTGCGCTTGTTGCAGACCACCGCCTCGACCTTGTCGAGGTAGTCCGGGAAGGAGACGTACTTCCCCTTGGACGTGCGGCACCTGATGATCGACTCGACCACGTTCGTACCGACGTTGCGGACGGCGGAGAGGCCGAAGAGGATCACGTCGTCGCCCTGGGCGGCGAAGTTGGACATCGACTCGTTGACGTCCGGCGGGAGCACCTTGATGCCCATGCGGCGGCACTCGTTGAGGTAGACGGCCGACTTGTCCTTGTCGTCCTTCACGGACGTGAGCAGCGCGGCCATGTACTCGGCGGGGTGGTTCGCCTTGAGGTACGCCGTCCAGTACGAGACGAGTCCGTACGCGGCGGAGTGCGCCTTGTTGAACGCGTAGCCGGCGAAGGGGACCAGTACGTCCCACAGGGCCTGGATGGCCTCGTCGCTGAAGCCCTTCTTGCGGGCGCCCTCCTGGAAGAGGACGAAGTTCTTCGCCAGTTCCTCGGGCTTCTTCTTGCCCATCACGCGGCGGAGGATGTCGGCCTCGCCGAGTGAGTAGCCGGCGATGATCTGGGCGGCCTTCTGCACCTGCTCCTGGTAGACGATCAGGCCGTAGGTGACGTCCAGGACCTCCCTGAGGGGCTCTTCGAGCTCCTTGTGGATGGGCGTGATCTCCTGCTGGCCGTTCTTGCGCAGCGCGTAGTTCGTGTGGGAGTTCATGCCCATGGGGCCCGGGCGGTACAGGGCCGACACGGCGGAGATGTCTTCGAAGTTGTCCGGCTTCATCAGCCGGAGCAGGGAGCGCATGGGGCCGCCGTCGAACTGGAAGACGCCGAGGGTGTCGCCGCGCTGGAGCAGTTCGAAGGTCGTGGGGTCGTCGAGCGGGAGGCTCAGGAGGTCGATGTCGACCCCCTTGTTGGACTTCACCATCTTGACGGCGTCGTCCATGATCGTCAGGTTGCGCAGGCCCAGGAAGTCCATCTTCAGCAGGCCGAGCGACTCACAGCTCGGGTAGTCCCACTGGGTGATGGTGACCTTGTCCGTGTGCCTGACCCAGACGGGCACGTGGTCGGTGATCGTCTCGCTGGACATGATCACGCCGGCGGCGTGCACGCCCATCTGCCGGACCAGGCCCTCGACGCCCTTGGCGGTGTCGATGACCTTCTTCACGTCCGGCTCGTTCTCGTACATCGCCCGGATCTCGCCCGCCTCCGAGTAGCGCGGGTGCTCGGGGTTGGTGATGCCGTCGAGGTTGATGCCCTTGCCCAGGACGTCGGCGGGCATGGCCTTGGTGAGGCGGTCGCCCATCGCGTACGGGTAGCCCAGCACGCGCGCGGAGTCCTTGATCGCGTTCTTGGCCTTGATGGTGCCGTACGTGCCGATCATGGCGACCTTGTCGGCGCCGTACTTCTCGGTCACGTAGCGGATCACCTCGACGCGCCGGCGCTCGTCGAAGTCGATGTCGACATCGGGCATGGAGATGCGCTCGGGGTTGAGGAACCGCTCGAAGATCAGGCCGTGCGGGATGGGGTCGAGGTCGGTGATGCCGAGGGCGTAGGCGACGATCGAGCCGGCCGCGGAGCCTCGGCCGGGGCCGACCGCGATGCCCTGCTTCTTGGCCCACATGATGAAGTCGGCGACCACGAGGAAGTAGCCCGGGAAGCCCATCGAGATGATGGTGTCCATCTCGTACTCGACCTGCTTCATGCGGTCGTCGGGGATGCCGTCCGGGAAGCGGCGCTGCATGCCGCGCATGGTTTCCTCACGGAACCAGCTGACCTCGGTGTAGCCGTCGGGGATGTCGAACTTCGGCATGAGGTCGCGCTTCTGGAACATGCCGGTGGTATCGACCATCTCCGCGATCAGGCGGGTGTTGGCGCAGCCCTCCTGCCAGGCGTCCGAGGAGTCGATGGCGTACATCTCGTCCGTGGACTTCAGGTAGTAGCCGGTGCCGTCGAACCGGAAGCGGTCCGGGTCGGAGAGGTTCTTGCCGGTCTGGATGCACAGCAGCGCGTCGTGGGCGCCCGCCTCGTGCGAGTACGTGTAGTGCGAGTCGTTGGTGACCAGCGGGGGGATGCCGAGCTTCTTGCCGATCTCCAGGAGGCCGTCGCGGACCCGGTGCTCGATCTCGATGCCGTGGTCCATCAGCTCCAGGAAGTAGCGGTCCTTGCCGAAGATGTCCTGGTAGTCGGCGGCGGCCTTCAGGGCCTCGTCGAAGTGGCCGAGGCGCAGCCGGGTCTGGACCTCGCCGGAGGGGCAGCCGGTGGAGGCGACGATCCCCTCGGACCACTGGGCGATGGTCTCCTTGTCCATCCGGGGCCACTTCTGCAGCCAGCCCTCGGCGTACGCGTCGGAGGACAGCCGGAAGAGGTTGTGCAGGCCGACGCTGTTCACGGCCCACATCGTCTTGTGGGTGTAACCGCCGGAGCCGGAGACGTCGTCCCGCTTCTGGTGCGGCTGGCCCCACTGGATCTTGCGCTTGTTGCGCCGGGACTCGGGCGCGACATACGCCTCGATCCCGATGATCGGGGTCACTCCGGACTTCTGGGCGGTGTGGAAGAAGTCGTAGGCGCCGTGGAGGTTGCCGTGGTCGGACATGGCGATGTGCGTCATGCCCATCTCATTGCACGCGTTGAACATGTCCTTCAGCCGCGCGGCACCGTCCAGCAGCGAGTACTGGGTGTGGACGTGCAGGTGCGTGAACGGCGGCTTTGACACGGCTGCGGCCTCCAGAGAAAACGTACGGCAAATGGGGCCCGGCAGGCTGCGGACAGTCTGGGGGACAGCGTCGAAGTCTATGCCTCGGCAGTGACACTCCGAGGCCTGACCCGCGTACCTTCGTGCGAGGGTTCGCGGGCACTCCCGCGGGCCGCCGCACGTTACGCAGAGGGCGGACCTGCCGCCCTGAAACGCATGCACCAGGAGGCACCCAGCGATGTCGTTCCCGCAGCTCGACGACGAGCACCGCGGTGAGGAGATCCTCGCCGTCTTCGACACCGCCTTCGGCGAGCTCCTGGCCGCCGACCCGGCCGCGTTCCGCGTCAAGTTCCGCAAGATGGCGGCCTCGGCCTTCGCCTTCTACCGGGGCACGGCCGGCCTGTTCTACCACGACCTCGACGAGGAAAAGCGGGGCGGCCCGTACCTGGACGAGCGCACCTCGCGCGTGTGGATCCACGGCGACCTGCACGCGGAGAACTTCGGCACGTACATGGACGCCAACGGCCGCCTGATCTTCAACGTCAACGACTTCGACGAGGCCTACGTCGGCCCCTTCACCTGGGACCTCAAGCGCCTCGCCGCCTCCATCGCGCTGATCGGCTACGCGAAGGCGCTCAGCGACGAGCAGATCTCCGAGCTGGTGACGATCTACGCGGTCGCCTACCGCGAGCGGATCCACGCCCTGGCGACGGGGGCGAAGAGCGACGAGGTGCCGCCGTTCACGCTGGACACGGCGCAGGGCCCGCTGCTGGACGCGCTGCGTGACGCTCGCTCGCTGACCCGTTTCGGCCTGCTGGACTCGATGACGGAGATCCGCGACTTCGAACGCCGCTTCGCCGCGGGAGGCGGTTCCGTCGAGCTGGACGCGGCCACGCGCTACAAGGTGCTCGCCGCCTTCGACGGCTACCTGGAGACGCTGCCGGACAGCTCGCTGACCCGCCCGGACTCCTACCGCGTGAAGGACGTGGTCGGCCGGCGCGGCATCGGCATCGGCTCGGCGGGGCTGCCGTCGTACAACATCCTGCTGGAGGGGCACAGCGACGCCCTGGAGAACGATGTCGTGATCTATATCAAGCAGGCCCAGACCCCGGCCGTCTCCCGGCACATCACGGACCAGGAGATCCGCGGCTACTTCCAGCACGAGGGGCACCGCACGGTCATCTCCCAGCGCGCCCTCCAGGCGCACGCCGACCCGTGGCTCGGCTGGACCGAGCTGGACGGCGCCGGCCAGCTGGTCGCAGAGGTCTCGCCGTACGCGGTCGACCTCGACTGGGGCGACATCGACGACCCGGAGGAGATCGCCCAGGTGGTGGCCGACCTCGGCCGGGCGACGGCCACGATGCACGCGGCGGCGGACGACCAGTCCGGTGAGTCCCTGGTGCCGTTCTCCACGGAGCGGGCCATCGACGCGGCGATCGCGGCCGACGAGGAAGGCTTCGCGCCTCTGCTGGTCGACTTCGCGCACAGCTACGGCGCCCGCGCGCGTGCCGACCACCAGACCTTCGTGGACCTGTTCCGCAACGGACGGATCCCGGGGCTGTAGCGGCTTCGGCGGCGGCTGAGCGTCGGGCTTTGGCCGTCGGCTCACTCACAGGCATCCTTTAGGGGTCCCTTACCGTTCCCCATGACAGACTCTCCTCTCGCTATGGACATATCCGGGATCCAGCTCAGAGCCGTACGCGCGGCGCTGTTCACGGCCGTGGTCGTGACGCTCAGCACCGCGTCGCACGTGCTGCTGTCCGGGGCCCCGCTGCCGGTGAGCACGGTGGCCGCGGTCGCCGCCGCCGTGTTCGCGATCGCGTTCGCCCTGGCGGGCCGCGAGCGCTCCTTCGGGAGGATCGCGGGCCTGCTGATCCCGCTGGAACTGGCCGCGGACACGGTGTTCACCACGGGGCAGCACGCCTGTTACGGCCGGGCGGGCGGCCCGGTCGCCGGTCCCCTGCGGTCGGTCGGCCTGGACGTGCTCTGCGGCGGCGAGGTCGGCACTCCCCTGGCCCGGATGGCCGGGGCCACCGGCACCGAGCGGCTCGCCGCCGCGGTCGCGCACGCCGACCCGGCCACCGCCTGGCTGCTGCTCGGCGCGCACGTCGGCGTCGGGCTCCTCGCCGCCGTCTGGCTGCGCCGTGGCGAGCGGGCCCTGGCCCAGCTGCTGCGGGCGGTGACGGCGACCACGTTCCGGCCACTGCTGCTGGCGGTCGCCGCGGTCGCGGTGGAGCGGGCCCCGGCCGGGCGGCGCCTGCCCGGGCGTGCCGCCGACCGCACGCCCACCGCCCGCGACCGGATCCTCGCCCACTCCCTGGGACGGCGTGGACCGCCGTGCTCACCCGCCTTCGCCTAGGCACTCCCTTCGCGTACGCCTTCACACAAGGCACGCGGCTCGCGTGAGGCACCGCCGTCGCGGGAGGCGCTTCGCCCCCGTTGCGGCACTTTCGAGCACCAGCAGTCCCCCCTACGTATCCCGCACACACATGTGCGCGTCCCTATGGAGAACATCACCATGAGCAAGCGCAACAGCCAGTCGGCGAAGACGGCGGCCCGTGAGCGGCTGCGCGTCGAGCGTGAGCGCGAGGCCAAGCGGGCGAAGACCAAGCGGCAGGTCATCGTCGCCTGCTCGATCGTCGGCGTCCTGGCGATAGCCGGCGGCATCGGCTACGCCGTCGTCCAGGCCAACAAGCCCACCCACTGGGAGGCGGTCAAGGACGAGAAGGTCGTCACGCCGGCCAACACCACGGGCACCAACGGCACGACTGTCGTCATCGGCAAGGACTCGGCGAAGAAGACGCTGAAGATCTACGAGGACCCGCGCTGTCCCGTGTGCGCCCAGTTCGAGCAGACCGTCGGCCCGACCGTGAAGAAGGACATCGACGACGGCAAGTTCAAGATGCAGTTCGTCGGCGCCACGTTCATCGACAACAAGGACAACGGCGAGGGCTCCAAGAACGCGCTGAGCGCCCTGGGCGCCGCGCTGAACGTGAGCGACGCGGCGTTCCTCGACTACAAGGCCGCGCTGTACTCGGCGAAGTACCACCCGGAGGAGACGACCGACAAGTTCAAGGACGACAGCTACCTCATCAAGGTCGCGAACACCGTCCCCGAGCTGAAGGACAACAAGAAGTTCCAGGACGCGGTCGAGAAGGGCACCTACGACGCCTGGGCGATGGCCATGTCGAAGACCTTCGACGACAACAAGGACGGCGTGCAGGGCACCCCGGGCTTCGTGATGGACGGCAAGCAGCTCACCGCCGACAGCCAGGGCACGCCGCTGATGACGGTGGCCGACTTCAACCGGGTCGTGGGCGAGGCCCTCAAGAAGTGACGGCTGGTCACGGACCGGTCGGCGTGTGAAGAGCGGGCGAACTTCCGGAGTTCGCCCGCTCCGGCCCATACCGACCAGTAACCTGATCGGTCGTGACCAGTCGATACAGATCATCGAATACGTCAGAGGGCATCAACTCCCTCACCCCGCGCCGCCGTACGGTCGTCAAGGCCGCGGCGGCGACCGCTGTCCTGGCCGGGCCGCTGGCGGCAACCCTGCCCGCGCGCGCCGTCGACCAGGCACCCGCCTTCCTGCACGGCGTCGCCTCCGGTGACCCGCTGCCGGACGGCATCCTGCTGTGGACCCGCGTCACGCCGGTGCCGGAGGCGATACCCGGCTCCGGAGTCGGCCCGGACACCGAGGTGAGCTGGGTCGTCGCCAGGGACAAGGCGTTCACCACCGTCGTCGCCAAGGGCTCCACGACCGCGACGGCGGCCTCCGACCACACCGTGAAGGCCGACATCCGCGGCCTGGAACCGGGCACCGACTACTGGTTCCGCTTCTCCGCCGGCGGCACCGACTCACCCGCGGCCCGCACCCGCACCGCCCCCGCGCACGACGCGGCCGTCACGGGCCTGCGCTTCGGCGTGGTCTCCTGCGCCAACTGGGAGGCCGGCTGGTTCTCCCCCTACCGGCACCTCGCGGCCCGCGGTGACCTGGACGCCTGGCTGCACCTGGGCGACTACATCTACGAGTACGGCACCGGCGAGTACGGCACCCGCGGCAAGGTCGTCCGCCCGCACGCCCCGGCGCACGAGATCGTCACGCTCGCCGACTACCGCGTCCGGCACGCGCGGTACAAGACCGACCCGGACCTCCAGGCGCTGCACGCCACGGCCCCGGTCGTGGCGATCTGGGACGACCACGAGTTCGCCAACGACGCCTTCTCGGGCGGCGCGGAGAACCACACGGAGGGCGCCGAGGGCGCCTGGTCCGCCCGCCAGGCCGCCGCGAAGCAGGCCTACTTCGAGTGGATGCCGGTGCGCCCGGCGATCGCCGGCACCACCTACCGCCGGCTGCGCTTCGGCAAGCTGGCCGACCTCTCGCTGCTGGACCTGCGGTCCTTCCGCTCGCAGCAGGTCAAGGTCGGCAACGGCGAGGTCGACGACCCGGACCGCACGCTCACCGGCCGTGCCCAGCTGGACTGGCTCAAGGCGGGGCTGAAGTCGTCCGACACCACCTGGCGGCTGGTCGGCAACTCGGTGATGATCTCGCCGTTCGCCATCGGCTCGCTCTCCGCCGACCTGCTGAAGCCGCTGGCCAAGCTGCTGGGCCTGCCCCAGGAGGGCCTCGCCCTCAACACCGACCAGTGGGACGGCTACACCGACGACCGCCGCGAGATCCTGGCGCATCTGCGGACGAACGCGATCCGCAACACGGTCTTCCTCACCGGCGACATCCACATGGCCTGGGCCAACGACGTGCCGGTGGACGCCGGTACGTATCCGCTGTCCCCGTCCGCCGCCACGGAGTTCGTCGTCACGTCGGTCACCTCCGACAACCTCGACGACATCGTGAAGGTCCCCGAGGGCACGGTCTCCGCGGTCGCCTCACCGGTCATCCGCGCCGCCAACCGCCATGTCCACTGGGTCGACACCGACCGGCACGGCTTCGGCGTCCTGGACATCACGGCCGAGCGCGCGCAGATGGACTTCTACGTCATCTCCGACCGCGCGAAGCGCGACGCGACCGCCAAGTGGTCCCGCTCGTACCGTACCCGCAGCGGCACGCAGAAGGTCGAGCGCTCCTACGACCCGGTGTAGCCGCCGCTACAGGGTCTCCAGGAAGCCGAGCGCCACCCGCCAGGTGGCCTCGGCGGCCTCCTCGTCGTAGTCCGGCAGGTCGGGGTCGGTGTAGAGATGGCCGGCCCCGGCGTACCGGTACACCTCGACGTCGGCGCCGGTGCGGCCCATCTGGAGGTACCAGGCGCTCAGCCAGTCGTCCGTCTCGAAGGGGTCCGGCTCCGCCACGTGCAGCTGGACCGGCAGGTCCTCGGCCGTCACGTCCGGCGCGATGTCCGACGTGCCGTGCAGGAGAAGCAGACCGCGCGCCTTGTCGTCACCGAGGGCGAGGGTCTGAGCGACGGAGGCGCCGAGCGAGAACCCGGCGTACACCAGCCCGCGCTCGGAGTAGGGCGCGGCGGCCAGCACGGCCCGCTTCAGCAGCTCCTCCTTGCCGATCTTCTGCTGGTGTTGCATGCCCTCCTCGACCGTGTCGAACGTATGCCCCTCGAAGAGGTCGGGCGTCCACACCTCGTGTCCGGCCGCGCGCAGTCGGTCAGCGGCCCGGAGCACCGCGGGCCGCAGACCCTGGGTCGAGTGAAAGAGCATGATGTTCATGAGGCCATGGTGCCAGCCGGGTGTGACGAGCCGGGATCCCGGCACTACCCACGACGCAGCGGAAGTCACATGTTCATACACCCGGGGAGCCGGTTAGGTTCGGTGGCATGGAGAACCTGCTACGACCGCTGATCGTGGTCGGTGGCTCGGTCGTGCTCACGCTGGTGATCGGCTGGGCGACCGACTTCCTGCTGCGCAAGGCCGACGCACGGCACCACGAGACCCCCTTGTGGGGTTCTCTCCGCCGTGGCCGCATCCCGTACCAGCTCGTGCTGTTCGCGGCCCTGCTGAGAGGGTCGTTCGACGAGGCGCAACTGCTGGAGAACCACCGTGACGGCATCGGTCAGACGCTGACACTGCTGCTGATCGGTTCCGCCGCCTGGCTGGTCATCCGGATCGCGGCCGCGGTCGTCGAGACGTCCTACAGCCGCTACGCCAACACGCATGCCCAGCGTGATCCGGCCCGGGTGCGCCGGGTGCGCACCCAGGTGACGCTGATCATGCGGGTGGTCTCCGCCATCGTCGCCGTGGTGGCCGCGGCCACGATGCTGCTGACGTTCCCGGCGTTCAAGGCTGCGGGCGCCTCGCTCCTGGCCTCGGCCGGCATCCTCGGCATCGTCGCCGGTGTCGCCGCCCAGTCCACGCTGGGCAACCTGTTCGCCGGGCTGCAGATCGCCTTCGGCGACATGGTCCGTATCGGCGACACCGTGGTCGTGGACGGCGAGTGGGGCACGGTCGAGGAGATCACGCTGACGTTCCTGACCGTCCGCACCTGGGACGAGCGCCGCATCACCATGCCGGTGTCGTACTTCACGTCCAAGCCGTTCGAGAACTGGTCGCGCGGCACCCCGCAGATGACCGGCACCGTCTTCTGGCACGTCGATCACTCCGCGCCGCTGGAAGCGATGCGCGAGAAGCTGCGCGACATCCTGCGCGAGTGCCCGGCCTGGGACGGCCGCGCCTACAACCTGACCGTCACGGACAGCACCCCGAGCACCATGGAGGTGCGGGCCTTGGTGACGGGCAAGGACGCGGACGACATCTGGACGGTGCGGGTCACGGTCCGCGAGGAGATGCTCAGCTGGCTGGCGGACGAGCACCCGTACGCGCTGCCCCGGGTCAACACGGCGGACGCGATCCTCCCGCCGTCCTTGCGCAGCAACGGTCACCGCCCGTCCCCGGAGGCCGTACCGGCCCAGCAGCGCCGCTATCACGGAAACGGCTCCGGACGGCCGGGGCACTGACGGCACGGGCCGACGCCCAAACGAAGAGCCGAGGAGGGCTGCCCGCGGCGCGGGCAGCCCTCCTCGGTGCTGTCGGGTCAGTGGCCGCGCTCGGCGCCGCCGTTGACCTGGATGATCTGCGAGGTGATGTGCCCGGCGCCCGGGGAGGCCAGCCAGTGCAGGGTCTCGGCGACGTCCCCCGGGGTCCCGGCCCGCCCGTTCGACGTCTCACCGATGAGCCGGTCGCGGCGCTCCTCGGCCATCGCGTCGCCGAAGAACTCGGTGTCCTCGATGTACCCGGGCGCGACCACGTTCACGGTGATGCCGCGCGGCCCCAGCTCACGGGCCAGATCGTGGGCGTAGGGATGCAGCCCCGCCTTGGCCGCCGCGTACGCGCCGCTTCCTGATCCCCGGTAGGCGGCGATGGAGCTGATGAACAGCACCCGGCCGCCGGGCTCGGCGAGCCGCGGCTTCAGCGCCTCGGTGAGCAGGACCGCGGTCAGGGTGTTGAGCCTGAAGTTCACGTTCCAGCTGTGCGCGACGGCCGCGAGCGGATCGTCACCCGGGGCATCCGGTTCGAGCAGGCCGCTGCCCCCGGCGCTGTGCACGAGCACGTCCACGGTCCCCAACTCGCGCTCCACGAAGGCGGCGACGCCGCGCACGTCCTCCGGCTCGGCGAGATCGGCCGCGTACGTCAGCGCGCCGGGCACCTCGGCCTTCTCCAGCACCTCGGCCCGCCGCCCGAGCAGCACCACCCGGTCCCCGCCGGCGGCGAACACCCGGGCCGCCGCCAGCCCAATTCCCGTACCTCCACCACTGATTACCACGTTCCGTGCCATATGGACGACCCTACGACGCCCCGGCCGCCCGCCGTCAAACCGGCAGCCGGAGCCGACGCCGGCTCACCGCAGGCTACGGACGTCGAGGTGCCGCAGAACCCGGTCGACCACCTCGGGATCCGCCCCGGGCTCGCTCCGCGCCGCCAGCACCTCGTGCCGCGCCGCGCTCAGCATCTCCTGCTGGATGTGCCGCACCCGCTTCACCCGCCGGGCCCCCTCCCGGTACGCCTCCCGGCGCTCGTCCTCGGCGAGTTCGGGACTGATCCGCACGCCGATGTCGTAGGCCCGCCGCAGCATCTGCTCGGACAGCTCTTCCGACAGCTTCTCGCTCCCCTCGATCTCCCGCAGCCGCTGCTTCGCCGCCTTGGCCGCCCGGATCGCGAGCGCCTTGGCGAACTCCTTCTCCTGGTCCGTGTCGGCCTTCACCCCGAGCCGCCGCACCAGCCACGGCAGCGTCAGGCCCTGCAGCACCAGCGTCGCCATGATCACCCCGAACGCGATGAAGATGATCTCGTCCCGGCTGGGGAACGGCGCCCCCGCGTCGGTCTCCAGCGGAATGGCCAGCACCAGCGCGACCGAGGCCACCCCGCGCATCCCCGACCACCACATCACCACGGTCTCGCGCCAGCTCACCGGGATGTCCTCGTCGTAGTCCCGCCGGGCGTGCAGCCGTTTGGTCAGCCAGGTCGCCGGCAGCAGCCACAGCAGCCGCGCGAACACGACGACGACCACCACCACCGCCGCCCACCAGAGCAGCTCGCCCCACCGCCCGGAGGCCGTGCGGATCGCGTTGTGCAGCTCGAGACCGACCAGCCCGAACGCCACACCGGTGACGAGCGTGTCGACGATGTTCCAGAACGTGTGCCCGGCCAGCCGCGTCATGACGTCGTCGGCGTCGGAGCCGTACTCCGCGAGGAACAGCGCGGTGGTGAGCACGGCGAGCACCCCGGACCCGTGCAGCTCCTCGGCCATGACGTACGAGGCGTACGGCACCAGCAGGGTCAGCCCGACCTGCAGCGTGGCGTCGCCGAGCACCTCCATCAGCTTGTTGGCGCCCCAGCCCAGCGCGAGCCCCACCGCCACCGCCACCACGGCCGACAGCACCAGGTCGAGCCCGGCCTTCCAGGGCGAGAACGTCCCGCTGACGGCCGCGGCGATCGCCACGTGGTAGAGGACGATGGCCGTCACGTCGTTGAACAGCCCCTCGCCCTCCAGGATCGACACCAGCCGGCGGGGCAGCCCCAACTGCCCGGCCACGGCGGTCGCTGCGACCGGGTCCGGCGGCGCCACCAGCGCACCCAGCGCGAACGCCGCCGCGAGCGGCAGCCCCGGCACGATCGCGTCGGCCACGGCGGCCACACAGGCCATGGTGACGAACACCAGCGCCACGGCGAGCAGGAAGATCGGCCTCTTGTTCGCCGCGAACTGCCGCCAGGACGTGCGCCGCACGGCGGCGTACAGCAGGGGCGGCAGCAGCAGCGGCAGGATCAGGTCCGGCGCGATCTCGACGTTCGGCACGAACGGCAGCAGCGCGAGGACTATCCCCAGGAGCGTCATCAGCACCGGGGCGGGCACCTTGAACCGGTCTCCCACCGGGACACTGATCACGGCCCCGAGCAGCAGCACGAACAGCAGGGCCAACTGATCCACGGTCAGCGCTCCGGAAGGTCAAATGTTCACACGACTGACCTCAAGCCTGCCACGCAACTCCCGGGACAAACCGTTTCGGCACCCACCACGTGGGGCTAAAGCGAACGCCGCATCCCCTGGTGCGGAATGCCCGCCTCCAAGTACTCGGGCCCATAGGGCTCGTACCCGAGCCGCTCGTAGAAGCCCAGCGCGTGCGTCTGCGCGTGCAGGTCCACGGCCGTCAGCCCCCGCGCGCGTGCCGCGTCCTCGATGGCCCGCACCAGGGCGGCGCCGACACCGAGTCCGCGCGCGGGACCCGCCACGGCGAGCCTGCCGAGGGAGCCCACGGACGGGTCCCCGCCGGTCTGCGCGACGGCCGCCGCCCCGTGCAGCAGCCGCCCGGTCCCGAGCGGTACACCGTCCTCACGGACCGCCAGCACATGGACCGCGCCGGCGTCGTAGGCGTCGTACTCGAGGTCCTCCGGCACGCCCTGCTCGCCGACGAAGACCTCCTTGCGCACCGCGAAGCACGCCTCCCGGTCGGCCGGGTCCTCGGCGACCCGCACCACGTACGGGGTGCTCACGCCCAGGTCTCCTCGCGGACCTGGTCGAGGGCCTTCTGCAGGTCCTCCGGGTAGTCGCAGGAGAACTCCGCCCACTGCCCGTCCCCGGGGTGCTCGAAGCCGAGCCGCACCGCGTGCAGCCACTGCCGGGTCAGGCCGAGGCGCTTGGCGAGCGTCGGGTCGGCGCCGTAGGTGAGGTCGCCGACGCAGGGGTGCCGGTGTGCGGCCATGTGGACGCGGATCTGGTGCGTGCGGCCGGTCTCCAGCTTCACGTCGAGCAGCGAGGCCGCGCGGAACGCCTCCATGAGGTCGTAGTGCGTGACGGACGGCTTGCCCTCGGCGGTGACGGCCCACTTGTAGTCGTGCTGGGGGTGCCGGCCGATGGGCGCGTCGATGGTGCCGCTGGTCGGGTCGGGGTGGCCCTGGACGAGCGTGTGGTACCGCTTGTCGACCGTGCGCTCCTTGAACTGGCGCTTGAGCGAGGTGTACGCCCGCTCCGACTTGGCCACGACCATCAGCCCCGAGGTGCCCACGTCGAGCCGGTGCACGATGCCCTGGCGCTCGGCGGCGCCGGAGGTCGAGATGCGGTACCCGGCGGCGGCCAGCCCACCGATCACGGTCGTCCCGGTCCAGCCCGGGCTGGGATGCGCGGCGACACCGACCGGCTTGACGATCACGACCACGTCGTCGTCGTCGTGCACGATCTCCATGCCCTCGACCGGCTCGGCGACGATCTGCACCGGCGCGGGCGCCTGCGGCATCTCGACCTCGAGCCAGGCGCCGCCGTGCACGCGCTCCGACTTGCCGACCACCGACCCGTCGACCGTGACCTTCCCCGCGGCGGCGAGCTCGGCCGCCTTGGTGCGGGAGAAGCCGAACATGCGGGAGATGGCGGCGTCGACGCGCTCGCCCTCCAGGCCGTCGGGCACGGGCAGGGTACGGATCTCGGGAATCGTGCTCACCCGTCGAGTATGCCGGACGGCTGCGACGGGGCCGTACGCGCGCTCAGTCCTTGTGGACGGTCCCGTCCGGGTCGAGGCCCCGGAAGGACAGCAGCACGATCAGGACGCCACCGCACACGATCGCCGAGTCGGCCAGGTTGAAGACGGCGAAGTGCTTGGGCGCGATGAAGTCCACGACTGCGCCCTCGAAGACGCCCGGTGCCCGGAAGATCCGGTCGGTGAGGTTGCCCAGCGCACCGCCGAGCAGCAGGCCGAGTGCGATCGCCCAGGGCAGGCTGTAGAGCTTGCGGGCGAGGCGGGCGATCACCACGATCACCGCCGCCGCGATCATGGTGAAGATCACGGTGAAGGCCTCGCCGAAGCCGAAGGCCGCGCCCGCGTTGCGGATCGCCTCGAACTTCAGCCAGTCCCCGATGATCTCGATCGGCGGGTGGTGCTCCAGCTTGGCCACCACGATCAGCTTGCTGATGAGGTCGAGGGCGTACGCGAACGCGGCGACGGCGAACAGCACCGCGATCCGGCGCCTGCCCCGGGGCCGCCCGGCGGTGGCCTCCGGCTCGCCGGTACCGGACGTTCCCGCCCCGGCCGCCGGGCCGGTGCCGGGCTCCCCGGCCGGGGTGCCCTCGGCGTCGGGCCGCTCCTTGCCGCCCCCGGCCGCGTCCGGTGTGTCCGGCGTACCGATGATGCGCTCCGCCTCTGCCACGTGAGTCCCTCAACCTAGGTGCCTGACTGAGGACGAGGGTACGGCACACCCTGTGCGTCCCACGTGCTCAGGAGGCATCCGGCGGCCGCTCAGTACCGGCGTTCTTGCTTCTGCTTGCACTCCACGCAGAGCGTGGCCCGCGGGAAGGCCTGCATACGGGCCTTGCCGATGGGGTTGCCGCAGTTCTCGCACAGGCCGTAGGTGCCCGCGTGCAGGCGTTCCAGGGCGCGCTCGGTCTGGAGGAGCATCTCGCGCGCGTTGGCGGCCAGGGCCAGCTCGTGCTCGCGGGTGATGTTCTTGGTGCCGGTGTCCGCCTGGTCGTCGCCCGCGCCGTCCCCGGAGTCCCGCATCAGGCCCGCCAGCGACCGCTCCGACGACGTGATCTCCTCACGCAGCCGGGTCTCCTCGGAGGTCAGCTCGGAGCGCGCCTCCTCGACCTCCTCCGTCGTCCAGGGGTCCTCGCCGGGGCGTACCGCGAGCTCGCCGGGCTCCGCCGCGGCGACCCGTGCCTTGGGAACGGCGGTCTTCGCCGCCGTGGCCGGGCCAGGAGTCTTCTTCGCAACCACCGTCGTCGCTCCCGTCTGCTGCGCGGCCTCGGCCGCACCCGCCTTCTTGGCCGTGCTGGTCGCGGCCGTGTCCTGTGTGACCGTGCCGGTCCGGGCAGCGCCCTTCCCGGCCGCGCTCTTGGTGGTGCTCTTGCCTCCGGCGACCTTCTCGGCCGGGGCCTTCCCGGCGGCGGCCTTCCTGCCCGCCGCCGCCTTCTTCCCTGCCGTCTTCTTCCCCGCGGCCGGCTTGGCCACTGCTGCCTCGGCCGGTGCCTTCCCGGTCACGGCCGCCTCGGCCGCGGCTTCCCCGGCCACGGCCTTCGCCGCCGTCGCCTTCCTCCTGGTCCCCCTCACCCCGGCCGCCCTCGTCCCCTCGGCCGCCTTCCCCGCGTCCTCCTTCGCCGCCCGCCCCGCCGAGCCCCCCTGCGTGGACCTCTTCCCGCCCAGGTCCTTCGCAGCGCCACCGGAGGCCTTCGCGGACCTGCCGGACGTCGGCTGCTGTACGGCGGTCTTCTTCGCCACCATGGCCGCGGCCCCTTCACATATTGTGATCTTGCTCGCGAATCGTGCTGGGACGATAAATCGACTTGAGTCCCGCGGCAACGGGGCACACCGCTCGATTCGCCCGCCTCGCGCACGCCGCGCGGCGAGCATGCATCCGTTGTGCCCAGCTCCCCGCCCGGTAATCCGCCGGGCCGGACGTCCCAGGATCCGAACACCTATACCGTGCTATACGGGTCATCAAACCCATATCGCACCCCACGCGGCGCCCCACCCCCGACCGCCCCGATAACCGGTCGGCCGCTGTCCGCGCGGCGCCGTACACTGGGCGGAGCGAAAAGCGTGGATGGGGACGAGTAGCGGCGTACGCAGCCCAGAGCGACCCGGGGACGGTGGAAGCCCGGGGGTGAGCGCGACGTGAAGATCACCCCGGAGCCGCCGGAAGAAAGCCGGAGCCAGTGAGCTTCGGCCGGTAGACCCGGCATCGCGACCCCAATGAGGGGGCTCGCCGGCGCACACCCCGTGCCGGAGGGCCAAGGAGGGTGGTACCGCGGGAGCGCGCCGAAGGCGGCGCAGGCAGACGTAGCTCTCGTCCCTCCGGACGGAAGGCAGCAAGTCCGCCGGAGGAAGCCCGCTGATGACATCGCCGACGTACCGCCAGGTGCCCGCCCAGGTCGACCTGCCCGCCCTCGAGCACGCCGTGCTCGACTTCTGGCGCGAGCAGAACATCTTCGCCAAGAGCCTGGAGCAGTCCGAGGGCCGCCCCGAGTGGGTGTTCTACGAGGGCCCGCCCACCGCCAACGGCATGCCCGGTGCCCACCACATCGAGGCGCGCGTCTTCAAGGACGTCTTCCCCCGCTTCCGCACCATGCGCGGCTACCACGTCGCCCGCAAGGCCGGCTGGGACTGCCACGGCCTCCCGGTGGAGCTCGCCGTCGAGAAGGAGCTCGGCTTCTCCGGCAAGCAGGACATCGAGGCGTACGGCATCGCCGAGTTCAACGAGAAGTGCCGCGAGTCGGTGACCCGGCACACGGACGCCTTCGAAGAGCTCACGACCCGCATGGGTTACTGGACCGACCTCCAGGACCCGTACCGCACGATGGACCCCGAGTACATCCAGTCCGTCTGGTGGTCGCTGAAGGAGATCTTCAACAAGGGCCTGCTGGTCCAGGACCACCGCGTCGCCCCCTGGTGCCCCCGCTGCGGCACGGGCCTGTCCGACCACGAGCTCGCGCAGGGCTACGAGACGGTCGTCGACCCGTCGGTCTTCGTCCGCTTCCCGCTCACCTCCGGCCCGCTCGCCGGCGAGGCCGCGCTCCTGGTCTGGACGACGACCCCGTGGACCCTGGTGTCCAACACCGCCGTCGCCGCCCACCCCGAGGTCACCTACGTCGTCGCGACGAACGGTGAGGAGAAACTGGTCGTCGCGGAGCCGCTGGTCGCCAAGGCGCTCGGCGAGGGCTGGGAGACCACCGGGCAGACCTTCACCGGCGCGGAGATGGAGCGCTGGACGTACCAGCGCCCCTTCGAGCTGGTGGAGTTCCCGAGCGTGAGCGAGGGAACCAATGGGCACAGCCCGGCCGAGGCCCACTTCGTGGTCAACGCCGAGTACGTCACCACCGAGGACGGCACGGGTCTGGTCCACCAGTCCCCCGCCTTCGGTGAGGACGACCTCAAGGTCTGCCGCTCCTACGGCCTGCCGGTCGTGAACCCGGTCCGCCCGGACGGCACCTTCGAGGAGGACGTCCCCCTCGTCGGCGGCGTCTTCTTCAAGAAGGCCGACGAGAAGCTCACCGCCGACCTCGACGAGCGCGGCCTGCTCTTCAAGCACATCCCCTACGAGCACAGCTACCCGCACTGCTGGCGCTGCCACACCGCGCTGCTCT
The DNA here is from genome assembly GCF_040296465.1 of Streptomyces sp. NPDC002130. Taxonomy (NCBI): domain Bacteria; kingdom Bacillati; phylum Actinomycetota; class Actinomycetes; order Kitasatosporales; family Streptomycetaceae; genus Streptomyces; species Streptomyces sp. NPDC002130. The sequence continues at coordinate 2,245 of NZ_JBEOXI010000059.1, read as the reverse complement.
ACTACGCGCAGCCCTCCTGGTACATCCGCACCACGGCGCTCAAGGACCGCCTCCTCGCGGAGAACGAGGGCACCAACTGGTTCCCGGACACGGTCAAGCACGGCCGGTACGGCGACTGGCTGAACAACAACATCGACTGGGCCCTGTCCCGCAACCGCTACTGGGGCACCCCGCTGCCCATCTGGCGCTGCGAGGACGACCACCTCACCTGCGCCGGATCCCTCGCGGAGCTGTCCGAGCTGACCGGCACGGACCAGTCGGGCCTGGACCCGCACCGCCCGTTCATCGACGAGGTCACCTTCGCCTGCCCGCAGGGCGGCTGCGGAAAGACCGCCACCCGCGTGCCCGAGGTGATCGACGCCTGGTACGACTCGGGTTCGATGCCGTTCGCGCAGTGGGGCTACCCGTACAAGAACAAGGAGCTGTTCGAGGCCCGCTACCCGGCGCAGTTCATCTGCGAGGCCATCGACCAGACCCGCGGCTGGTTCTACACGCTGATGGCCGTCGGCACGCTCGTCTTCGACAAGTCCTCCTACGAGAACGTGGTCTGCCTCGGTCACATCCTGGCCGAGGACGGCCGCAAGATGTCCAAGCACCTGGGCAACACCCTGGACCCGATCCCTCTCATGGACCGGCACGGCGCCGACGCGGTCCGCTGGTTCATGGCGGCCGGCGGCTCCCCGTGGGCGGCCCGCCGCGTGGGCCACGGCACCATCCAGGAGGTCGTCCGCAAGACGCTCCTGACGTACTGGAACACGGTCGCCTTCCAGGCCCTGTACGCCCGTACGTCGAACTGGGCCCCGTCCGAGGCCGATCCGGCCCCGGCCGACCGTCCGGTCCTGGACCGCTGGCTGCTGTCCGAGCTGCACGCGCTCACCGACCAGGTCACCCAGGCGCTGGACGCCTACGACACCCAGCGCGCCGGCAAGCTGCTGTCCGCGTTCGTCGACGACCTGTCCAACTGGTACGTGCGCCGCTCGCGTCGCCGCTTCTGGCAGGGTGACAAGGCGGCCCTGCGCACTCTGCACGAGGTCGTCGAGACGGTCACGCAGCTGATGGCCCCGCTGACCCCGTTCATCGCCGAACGGGTCTGGCAGGACCTGATCGTCCCGGTCACTCCGGGCGCCCCCGAGTCGGTTCACCTGTCGTCCTGGCCGGAGGCGGACCTCACCGCCATCGACCCGGAGCTGTCCAAGCAGATGGTGCTGGTGCGCCGCCTGGTGGAACTGGGCCGTGCCACGCGCGCGGAGTCGGGCGTCAAGACGCGTCAGCCGCTGTCCCGCGCCCTGATCGCGGCGACCGGCTTCGACGCGCTGGGCTCCGAACTGCGTACGCAGATCACGGAAGAGCTGAACGTCGAGTCCCTGGCGACGCTGAGCGAGGTCGGCGGCAGCCTGGTCGACACCACGGCGAAGGCCAACTTCCGCGCCCTGGGCAAGCGGTTCGGCAAGCGCGTCCAGGAGGTGGCCAAGGCCGTCGCGAACGCGGACGCGGCCGCCCTGTCCCTGGCCCTGCGCGAGGGCACGGCGTCGGTGGAGGTCGACGGCGAGACCATCACGCTGGCCCCCGACGAGGTCATCATCACGGAGACCCCCCGCGAGGGCTGGTCGGTGGCCTCCGACGCGGGCGCGACGGTCGCCCTGGACCTGGAGATCACCGAGGAGCTGCGTCGTGCGGGCCTGGCCCGTGACGCGATCCGCCTGATCCAGGAGGCCCGCAAGAACAGCGGCCTCGACGTGGCCGACCGCATCGCGCTGCGCTGGACGGCCACGGACCAGGCGACCGTCGAGGCTCTGACCGACCACACCGGCCTGATCGCCGACGAGGTCCTCGCCACGGACTTCGCCCAGGGCGAGGCGGACGGCACCTACGGCGAGCCCTTCACCGACGAGGGCCTGTCCCTGACGTTCCGCCTGCGCAAGGCGTAAGACTCAGGCCGAACAGCCCCAAGGCCCGGGCCCGCCAAAGATCTTGGCGGGGCCCGGGCCTTCGGCGTTGCGTACGCACGAACAGGGGTGCGCGGCGGCGAACGCACGGAGCAAAAGGGCGAGGCCCCGGGTGGGAACCCGGGGCCTCGCCCTGAACGCTGCCGACGTCTATGCCGTACTACTGGCCATCAGGCCGTCAGTTGTCATCCTCGTCGATCAGGACGGAAGGTGGCCCGCAGCAGGGCCTGGTCGTCGGCGAGCAGCACCCTGATGGTCATGCGGTGGTTCCTTCGGCGAGGTGGGGGGAGGGTTGCAGG
>NZ_JBEOXI010000058.1:0-39424 GCF_040296465.1 Streptomyces sp. NPDC002130 | reverse complement strand
GGGGTCGAGTACCTCCGTCCGGAGCGCCTCGACGATGTGTGGTGGTGTCGGCAGGTCGGGATTCCCCTGGCACAGGTTGATGACGTCCTCGCCCGACCTGACCAGGTCGTCGACCCTGGCTCCGGTGGTCGCGAACGAACTTCTCGGCAGGCTTCGCAGCCGGCCCGCCCACTCGGTCCTCACGTGTCCTCCCCTTTGTCTCCTCCCCTTGCCCGGGACGCCGTCACGGGCGAGGGACTGCTTGTCGCCGCGCTGGACGTCCATCTGCTCAAGCCGAAGGCGACGGCGGTGATGCCGGCGCAGGCGCACCCCACGGCGAGGAAGCCGTGGGCCGTGAACAAGGGGGCGAGCGCGGCGGCTCCCACAGCCACGGCGAGATTGGTCGCGAGGCTGTAGAAGGCCAGGATGGTTCCTCGATGGCGCTGTGAGCATTCGCTGAGCAGCGTGCTGAGAAGGGTGACGGCCAGGCTCTGCAGGATGCCCCAGCCGAAGAGGCACGCCGCCAGCGGCACCGTCCAGTGGATGAGCAGCGGAACACCCACGAGCGCCGGCACCAGCCCCGCCAGCGTGACGGTCAGGACGCGTTCCTTGCCCAGCCGGTCGGCGAACCTGCCCGTGACGAAGCTCGACGCGAATCCCGCACCGTAGAGCAGGATCATGACGCCGGTCAGCGAGCTTCCGGAGCCGTACCGGTATTCCAGGGCGGTCCCGAGGAACGTGTACATCCCGTACCAGCCGAGCATCACCAGAAAGGTGGCCAGCACGTACGTCGGCACTCGGGGTGCGAAGAAGGCCCGGGCCGCCGACCGTGTCCATCCCGGCGACGGCTCGGGGACCTCTCGCGGCGTGGCTCGGCCTTCGCTGCCGGGGCGCCGCTCGCCGCCGATGCGGAGCATCGCCGACAGGACGAGGGCACCGAGCAGCGCCAGCAGACCGAAGGTCCACTGCCAGCCCACCCACTGCCCGACGAAGGACCCCATCGGCACGCCCAGAACCAGCGCGAGTGACCAGCTGGACACGAGGATGCCCATCGCCTTGGCGCGGTGCTCGTACGGGATCTGGTCACCGACGAAGGCGTAGGCGGTGGGCACGAACGCCCCCGCCGCCAGGCCGGCCAGCGCCCTGCCCGTGAAGAACACACCTGTCCCCGAAGCGACCGCGCAGAGCACCGTGCCCAGGATGAACACCGCCATCCCGATGGACAGGCTGAGCCGCCGCGACACGCGGTCGCCGAGGGGTGCGAAGAGCAGCGCGCCGAGCGCCGTCGTGGCGCCGTAGACGCTGACCGACAGCGCCATGACGCCGACCGTCGTGTCGAACGACGTGGCCATGCGCACCAGCAGCGGTGAGACGACCAGTTCCTCCGATCCGACCGTGAAGATGCCCGCCATCAGCGCGAGAACCGGAAGCAGGGGGAAGTCGGCCTGGTCCCTCCCGCTGTTCTTTTGGTGCGACACTCCGTCAAGCCCTTCCCACGCCGTGTGCGGCCGTTCAGCGCATCGCTCGCGCTGTCACGCGCATGTCAGTTGCCCGCCGTCGACCGAGATCTGCTGCCCGGTCAGATAGGAGGCCTCGTCCGAGACCAGGAATCCGATGACGGCGGCGACCTCGTGTGCCTCGCCGGGCCGGTCCATGGGGATCGCCCGTCTCATCCGGTCCTCCGCCTCGGCCTGCGGTATGCCGGCGGTCCGGCTCAGGTGGGCCACGGCCCGGGCGTACCGCCGGGTCCGGACCGTGCCGGGATGGAGGCAGTTCACGGTCACATGGTGCGGGGCGTACTGATTCGCCAGGTACTTGCTGGCATTGGCGACGGCCGCGTTGACCAGACCGGAGAGGAAGAGGCCGGGGGAGGGTTCTTTGCCGGCGTTGCCGACGATATTGACGATCCGGCCGAATCCGTTTCTGACCATGACCGGCGCGACGCTTTTCACGGCGGCCAGGTACGGCACCAGTTTCTGCCCCATCGCGGCACTCACGTCGTCGGCTCGGACGGTGTCGAAGGACCCCGGTGACGGGCCGGGCGCGTTGTTGACGAGCACGTCGATCCTGCCGAACCGATGCTCGACCTCGCCCGCCAGTTCCTCGCAGAAGGGCGGTTCGGTGACGTCACCAGGCATCACGTGGGCGGTCTTCTCGGCGTCCGACTCCTCGACGACTTCCTCCAGCGCTTGGCGGCTGCGGGCGCACAGGACCGTCACGTATCCCTTCGCGTTGAGGTGCAAGGCGGTGGCTCGCCCTATGCCGTGGCTGGCCCCCAGAACGATCGCCACCCGTGTCACGGGTTTTCCCGCTCGCTGTTCTCCTCGCCATTCCGGGTGGTTTTCCGGCCGGGCACCCGATGGTAGCGAGGCGGGATGAAGATGTTGACGGAGCGCGCCACCCCGTCGTTCGGATTCACGGCCCCGTGTCCCTCCTGACTCGCGCAGAAGTACGTGCCTCCGAAGCGCAGCTCGTGGCTGGATTCCTCGACCGTCATCTCGTAGCGGCCCTCGAGGCAAATCCCTATCTGTTCGTGGGAGTGCCGGTGATAGGGCATCTCGCCGCCGGCCGGGATGTCGGCGATCATCAGCTCGATCCAGTCGGCGACGAAGAACGTGACGTCCATCCCGACGAACTTTCGCGATTCGAACGGTTCGAGGAACCAGTCGCTCGGCGCGGGGTAGCTCTCACCCGGTTTGTTGCGCCTCAGCTCCAGTAAGACGGCTTCCGAATCCGTCGGGTTGACGGCCGAGAAGGCGACGCCCGGAGGGGCCACGCAGACGTGGTGCTCACGTTCCATGAGCCGGGTGGCCTCCCCCACCGTCACGGAGAGCCGGCCCTCTATGACCATTCCGACCTGCGCCTGCCCGTGGGGACGGTCCGGAACCCGGGCTCCGGGCGGTACGACGGACACCCTCACCTCCGTGTCGTCGCGCCAGTAGGACTCCACCCGCACTCCGTCGTCGTGGAGTGCCACGGCGGCGGCCGGGAAGTAGCGTCGTTCCTGCACATGGGTGGTCATGTCAGTCGTTCCTCCTCGCGAAGACGGTCCATGTCATGGGAATCCGGGAGAACTTGTAGACGAACTTGAGGTGGTGCTGTTTGGCCGCCTCCTCGTTCGTGATGGCCACGTTGTACCGGCCGTCGGCCACGTCACAGGCCGCCTGGCTCGTGGAGTCCACGGTGACCATGTGCAGGAGCCGGCCGAGGTGGTAGCGCAGCAGCGGAATGGGAGCGGGGTGGGACACCACGGTCTCGCTGTCGAGCAGTTCCTCGTGGAAGGTGAAGTCGTCCCGGATGGCCAGGCCGTACTCCGGGGTGCTGCCGCGGAAGACGATCGCCGGCTCCAGCCCGGGATGCATGTAGAAGGCGTTGATGCCTGGATAGGCGTGTGCCACCAGCACCAGATCGAGTCGGCGTTCGGTGAGTGCGTCCACGCACCGCTCGTACGTATCCTCCAGAACGATCCGTAGACGCGCCCCGTCCGCGACGCTCCTCGACATCATGTGGGCCACGTATTCACTGCTGGTGCCGGCCGGTCCCAATGTTCCGAGCTGTAAGGAACGCTGCTCGTCATCGGGAATGCGTGCGATCAGCTCTTGTCTCTCGACATCTGGAATCCGGAGTATTTCCATACTCCATTCCCCCCTTCGGGCGACGGGAGTCACAGCCCACACGGTAGGCATCGGGTTCCTGCAAGCGTCAAACACCGAAGCTTCCTTCGGGCCGTTCCCTCTCGTGCCAACTTTGCGCATCACACAACGTCACAGGTGCTCGGAGAACTGCGCTGACCTGGCGCATTCAGGGACACAGCGGCGACGTAGAGTCGCATTGTTTGCAGCTCAATCACACGGGTACTCACCGCCGTCAGCGGCGCTGCGTGCCCGTGCCCTTTTCACCTGTCGCACCGGTCGTGGGGCGGGAGGTGCGATTGGCCAAAGAGACACCACCGTCGACCAGCACGACGAGAACGGGGAGCCAAAGGGCTCGTTCGGGGTAGCGACCGGCCGCAGGCTGCGCCGCATCGAGGCATTCCAGGAGAGCTCGGAACGTCCCCCTCGGGTCTGGCCGGGGGCTCGGTGCCGGCCGCCCGGCTGCCGGGAGTCACTCGTACGGCAGTCGGGCCAGTACCGCGCGGTCGCCGTCCGGAAGGCGTTCCAGGGCATCGGGATCCAGCTCGCGGATTCGATCCACGTCGGCCCGTGCCTCCTCGATGCGGCCCGTGGAGGCTTGGAGCACGGCCCGGCGGCACAACGCCCAGACGTATCCCGGGCGGAGGTCCACCGCCCGGTTCAGGTCGGCCAGAGCCTCCGTGTGGCGGCCCAGTTCGGCCAGGGACGCGCCCCGGCTCGCGTACGCCGAGGTGTATCCGGGGTCCAGGGCCAGAGCACGGTCGAGGTCGGCGACCGCCTCCTCGTCGCGGCCCGCGGCACGCAGCGCGTCACCGCGTTCGCAGCGGGCCCAGGGCCAGTCGGGGCTCTGGTCCAACGCCCGGTCAAGGTCGGCCAGTTGGCGGTGTGAGTCGCCCAGCGCCCGCCAGACCCGGGCGCGGCGGGCGAGCGCCCACGCGTAGTCCGGGTCGAGGTCCAGCGCCCGTCCGAGGTCGGCGAGCGCCGCGTCGAGGTCTCCGGCGCGCTCGTGGGTGGCGCCCCGGGAGGCCCAGGCGAATCCGAGCGCGGGGTCGAGGCGGACCGCCTCGGTGAGGTCCCGGATCGCCTCGGTGTCCCGTCCGGCGATCCGGTGGTGTTCGCCGCGCAGCGCGACGTACCAGGCGTTGCCCGGGTCCAGCTCGACGGCTCGGTCCAGGTCGGCGATCGCCCCGTCGTGGTCACCCAGGTCGCCCCGGATCCCGGACCGGTGCCGGTAGGCGACGGCCAGTTCCGGATCGAGCGCGACGGCCCGGTCGTACTCGGTGAGGGCCTGCGCGTACGCGCCCTCGCCGCGCAGCCCGTCGCCCCGTACGAGGCGGGCCCGGGCCTGGGTCGGAGCGTCGAGCACCGCACGGCGCAGGAGCAGCCCCAGCGCGGCGGCGATGCCCTCCGCGTCGAGTGCCGCCGTCAGTTCGGTCCCCCACTCGGCCACCGGCCGGAGGTCCGCGTCCTGCCCGGCGTCCACCAGCACGCGTGCCCACCGCACGGCCATGACCTCACCGGCGCCGCAGGCGTGGACGAAGTCCCGCAACGCCCGGGGCAGCGCCTCCCGTTCACCGGCGCAGAGCAGGTGGTAGAACTCGGCCTGGCGCAGGTCCCGCCAGGTGTCGTCGAGCCAGGGGTCGGCCACGCCCCGTCCGGCCTCCTCCCGCCACTGGCGGAACGTGCCCGCCAGGCGCCGCTGCCGCTGTGCCCACTCCCGGGGCGCCCTGCGGCGTTCCGCGCGCAGCATCGGCGCCCGTACGACGTCGTGGTAGCGCAGCCGTCCGCCGCCGCGCTCGCTGACGAACGGCATAGCCCGCAACCACGCGTAGAGCAGCGCCAGTTGCTCCGGGGGGCTGTCGACCGCCGCCCGGAACACATCGCCGTCCAGCCACCTCGGCAGTGCGCAGGCCAGGGCGGCGGCCCGCCGTACCGGGTCCTGCTCCCATTTCAGGAAGCGGTCCACGGCCGTCCCACTCGGGTCGCCCACGTCGTCCGGGGCGGTGGGGCGCGACTCGGCGAGGGTGGAGACCAGGACGGGGAGGCCGCCGGTGAGGCGCAGCACCTCCTCCACGACCGGTTCGGACGTCACGCCCTTGGCGGCCAGCAGGCCGCGCGCCTCCGGCTCCGTGAAGGGGGCCAGCGGGAAGTCCGCCACGAAGTCCGCCAGTCCGCCCCAGCGGGCCGGGTCCAGGGGCGTCCTGCCCGCCGTGGCCACCACCGTCGTGGCGGGCACGCCGCCGTGGCGGTCCGTCGTCATCGTCTCGTGCAGCCAGGGGTCCAGGTACGGGCCCGTCCGCTCGTACGTGTCCAGGAAGAGGGCGATCCAGGGCGCGTCCGAGTCCGCCAGTTCGCGCAGGAGTACCGGGGTGAGCACCTGCTCGGGGGTGAGGACCAGCCGGAGGTCCTCGGGGTTGCGGAAGCGGGCGATGAGGCTCGCGCGCAACCGGTCGGCGACGTGGGCGAGTTGCTCCGCGTCCAGCATCCCGGCCAGCGGCCCGACCACCGGTACCATCCCGGCGGCGACCACCCCGGCCCGTGCCGCCATCCGGCCACCTGTGGACGGGCCGGTCTCCTCCGGCCGGGTGTCGAGGACGGCCGATGCGGCCAGTTCCGCCTCGTGCCGGTGTTCGCGGTGTGCGGCGAGCAGACGGTCCAGCTCCTTCAACCGCCGTCCCTGGGCGGCGAACTGGCGGCTGATCTCCGCCATCACCTCCGGCACGCTGCCCGCGCCGTCGTCGACGTACGCCGTCAGCGCGCCCCGTTCGCGGGCGATCTGCTCCAACTCCCGCAGCAGGAAGGTCTTCCCGACGCCCGCGTTGCCGTGTACGTGGAAGCGGAAACGGTGGCGTTCGTCCTGCGGGGCGGTGCCGAAGTTGGCGCGGAAGGCGGCACGTTCGGCGGAGCGGCCGACGAAACCGGCCCGGCCGCGCTGCCGTATCAGCTCCTGCATGGACGGTTGCGGCTGCGCCATCCGTACGTTCCCCTCGTCTCGCGCGGTCGGCCCCGGTCGTCATTCTCGCTCAACCGCCGCCGGGTACATCGACTGCCCGTGCGCGGGGAGAATGATCGGCATGGCCACCTCCACCTCCACACCACGCGGCCCGCTGTCGCTCGCCGCCACCCTGCTCACCGCGACCATCGCCCTCTACATGGCGCTCGTCGCCTTCGGGAACATCACCGACTTCGGGACCAACCAGCAGTTCGTCCGGCATGTGCTGGCCATGGACACCACGTTCAAGGACGAGGACCTGATGTGGCGGGCCGTCACGAGCCGGGGCCTCCAGGACGCGGCCTACGTCGGAATCATCGTCTGGGAGACCCTCGCCGCGCTGGTCCTCATATACGGGAGCTGGCTGTGGGCCAGACGCGACGACCAGCGCGCCCGGCAGTTCTCCACGTACGGGCTGCTGATGGTGATGCTGCTGTTCGGGGCCGGGTTCATCGCGATCGGCGGTGAGTGGTTCTCGATGTGGCAGTCGAAGAGCTGGAACGGGCTGGACGCCGCGACCCGGATCTTCCTGTTCAGCGGGGTCGTGCTGATCGTCAACCAGCTGTCGGCCCGGCGGGCGGACACGTCCGCCTCCTGAGCGCCGCTCCCGCGCGGCCGTGCCGCTACTTGACCACGGTCACCGTCGTGCCGACCGTGCCGAACGTCCACAGGGCCGTGCCGTCCGCCTTCCGCATCCTGACTCCGCCCGTCGTGGTGCCGGAGGCGGCGGGCGGCGGTGAGGCCCCGTCGACCGCGTTGGAGAAGGCGACCGAGACGCCGGACTTCGCGGCGAAGTACAGGATGTGCTCGATCTGGACGCCGTCCGAGCCGGTCGTGGCCGGGTTGCGCGAGGACACCGTGTAGCTGCCCGGGTCGGGGCTGACCGAGCCCGGCCAGACGGTGAACGTCCGGCGGGTCGCCTCGCTCGCGTCGACCAGCCAGACCCGCTTCTCGCCGAGGGAGTAGACGATGCGCCGGCCGGTGCCGGACCCGTCGGGCACCCGCGCCGGGACCGACGCCGTCGGGGTGGGCTGCGCCGAGGCCGTGGCGCTCGGCTTGGCCGAGGTGGCGGTGGGGTGCGTGCCCCGGTCCGCCTGCACGCCCAGGACCGTCACCGCGGCTATCGCTCCCACGGTCAGCCCGGTCACCCAGGCCCACGAAGGAAGTCGGGCAGGCACCGGCACGCATCTCCTCAGTCACGGGACCCCGCGCCGAAGCGGGGCTCCGATCATCGTACTGCGCGCCCGCGGCCCCTCGGCTCCCTCCCTCAGGCACCCCCGGCGGTCTTGCGGACCGGGACCGGGCCCGTGCCGGCGCCGCGGGCGGCGTAGCGGGGGGTGCGCACCGGGGCCGGGTAGGAGAGGTGCACCAGCCGGGTCTGCTCCTGGCGCATGTGCATGAGCGATTCGAGGATGTAGCCCACGAGCAGCACGAGCGCCGCGATGGTCATGATCGCGGCGGCGAGGATCGCCGTGGGGACCCGGGGCACGGTGCCCGTCTCGACGAAGTCGGCGATGACGGGGATGCCGAGGACGACCGAGACCAGGGCGAGGACGCCCGCGAGCACGGTGTGGACCAGCGAGGGGCGCTCGCGCCGGGCCAGGTCGAGGATGACCCGCAGGATGCGCCAGCCGTCCCGGTAGGTGCGCAGCTTGCTCTCGCCGCCGGCGGGCCGGACCCGGTAGTCGGTGAGGACCTCCGCGGTGGGCAGCCGCAGGTGCAGCGCGTGGATCGTCATCTCGGTCTCGGTCTCGAACTCCCGGGCCAGCGCCGGGAAGGACTTGACGAAGCGTCGCGAGAAGACCCGGTAGCCGCTGAGCATGTCGGTCACGTCGTTGCCGAACAGGGACCGCACGGCCCCGGTGAGCAGCTTGTTGCCGACCGCGTGCCCGGCCCGGTAGGCCCCGTCGGCGCTCACCCGGCGGGCGCCGACGACCTGGTCGTAGGGGCCGTCGAAGAGCAGGTCCACCAGGTCGCGGGCGCGGGAGGCGTCGTAGGTGTCGTCGCCGTCGATGATGAGCAGCGCGTCGGCGTCGACGTCGGCGAAGGCGCGGCGGATGACGTTGCCCTTGCCCTTGCGGGTCTCCTCCCGGACGATCGCGCCGGCGGCCCGGGCGACCTCCACGGTCCGGTCGGTGGAGGCGTTGTCGTACACGTAGACGACGGCCTCGGGCAGGGCCGCGCGCAGGTCGCGGACCACCTTGCCGACGGCCGCCTCCTCGTTGTGGCACGGCACGACACACGCGATCGTCGGTTCCACGACCACTCCTCACTCGAGTCACGCGACCGGTTCCTCACACAGTCAGCACCTCATACATCAGCACCTCATACAGTCGGACATAGTGCGATATGAGCGCGCCTGACCGGATGGGGCGCGCCGGGTCGTTACGCTCGCCGTGTGCCGGTGCTCGACTCTGTGACGCTGCGTGCGCGTGACGCCATCAAGGGCATCTGGCGCGAGGCCGCCAAGTTCGGCGTCGTCGGGGCCCTGGCCTTCGTCGTGGACAACGGCGGCTACAACCTGCTCGTCTTCGGTCTGCCCGGTGGCGCGGAGGGCGGGGTGATGCGAACCGCTCCCGTGCAGGCCTCCGTCATCGCGACGGCCGCCGCCGCGCTCTTCAGCTGGGTCGGGAACCGCTGCTGGACCTACCGCGGCCGGCACCGCGAGAAGGTGACCCACGAGCTCGTGCTGTTCCTCGTCGCGAACGGGGTCGGGCTCGCCATCACCGCGGGCACGGTCTTCGCCTCCCGGCATCTGCTCGGACTCGACTCGGCGCTCAGCGACAACACCGCCCGCATCCTCGGCTGGATCCTCGCGACCCTGTTCCGCTTCTACGCCTACCGGCGCTACGTCTTCGTCGCACCCTGACCGGCCTGCGCTCACCGACCCGTTAGCATCCGACATATGGGACAAACGGCATGGATGCGGCGGGGGCGGCGGCACTGGGCCTGGGGGCTGGCCGCCGTCGCCGTGGTCTGCTGCCTGGCCACGATCCTCGTCTTCGCGCCCGGCTACCTGAGTCCCGACAGCCTCGACCAGCTCCGCCAGGCCGAGGGGAAGAAGCCCCTGACCGACTGGCATCCGCCCGTGCTGAGCCTGGTCTGGCAGGCGCTCATCGCGGTGACCGGCTCGATCGCGTCCCTGATGGTCCTGCAGTGCCTCGTCTTCTGGGCGGCGCTGTGGGTGCTGGCCCGGTGCGTGTGGCGGCTCACCGCGAGCCGGGGCGGTTCGCTCGCCGTGCTCGGCCTCGGACTGACTCCGTTCGTGCTGACGTTCGTCGGGGTGGTGTGGAAGGACGTGCATGCGGCGTTCGCGCTGCTCGCCGCCTGCGCGGTCGCGTTCACCGGCCTGCTGCTGCGGGACCGCGACCTCCGTCCCGCCGTGCGCTGGGGCCTGCTCTGGCTGGGCGTGCTGTTCCTCGCCTACGCCATGCTGGTGCGCAAGAACGCCTTCCTCGCCGCGATCCCCGTCTTCGTCATGCTGGTCCTCGCACTGTGGGGCGCTCCCGGACGCCGCACGTGGGTGACGTGCACGGCGGCCCTCGTGGCCGCGCTCGTCGTGCCCGCCGCCGCCATCTCCCTGTTCGCCGCGCCGCAGCAGACCAAGCAGGGCGCGCAGATCATGCTCGACGACCTCGTCCATGTGCTGACCGTGGACGAGCTGCGCTCGGCGGACGTGTCACCCGCCCTGCGGGACCGGCTCGTGGCCTCCGCGCGGGAGTGCGAACGCGTCGGCGCCCTCTCCGACGCCTACTGGGCCTGCTACCGGCGCCCGGCGGACGGGCTGCGCGGGGACTCGGGCGAGATCACGTCCCTGTGGCTGCGGGAGATGAGCGGGCACGTGCCGCAGTACCTCCAGTACCGCCTGCTGCTCTTCACGACCCTGCTGTTCGAGACCGACTACCCGTACAAGGCCGGGGTCTCCCGCAACGACCTGGGCGTCGAGGTGGCGCACCCCCGCCTGCGGGACATGCTCGGCACGTACGTCAAGGGCATGGCCCACGACCTGCCGTGGCTGTTCCGCGGCTGGTTCTGGCTCGCCGTCGCGCTGGTGCTCACCCTCCGCCCCGGCAAGGGCGCGTTCGCGATGCCCGTCCGGGCGCTGGGCATCAGCTCGGCGGCCTACATCCTCGGCTATCTGCCGATCATGCCCGCGACGGACTACCGCTACGTCTACTGGCCGGCGATCGCCTGCTCCCTCGGCCTGTTCCTGCTGTGGCCGGGCCGGGGCACCCCTCCCCCGCCGCCGAAGAGCCCCGGCGCCACCGCCGGCCGCACCCTGACGGCGCGCCGGCCGGCGGACGCCGGGAGCCAGTAGGCGACCGGTCAGTCGAGCACCGGCAGCAGCTCCGGCAGATGCCCGTCCGAGGCCGCCGCCGCCCGCTGCCGCTCCTCGGGGACCTCGCCGTAGAGGGTGTTGCGGGGCCTGGCCGGGCGGCCCGCGGCGTCCGCCACCGCGATGAGGTCCTTCACCGACTTGTACGAGCCGTACGACGAGCCCGCCATGCGGGAGATGGTCTCCTCCATGAGCGTCCCGCCGAGGTCGTTCGCGCCCGAGCGGAGCATCTCGGCCGCCCCTTCCGTGCCCAGCTTCACCCAGCTGGTCTGGATGTTGGGGATGTACGGGTGCAGCAGCAGCCGGGCCATGGCCGTGACCGCCCGGTTGTCCCGCATGGTCGGGCCCGGGCGGGCGATCCCCGCCAGGTAGACCGGGGCGTTGGTGTGCACGAACGGCAGCGTCACGAACTCGGTGAAGCCGCCCGTGCGCTGCTGGATGCCCGCGAGGGTGCGCAGGTGCCCGAGCCAGTGCCGGGGCTGGTCGACATGGCCGTACATCATCGTCGACGACGAGCGGATGCCCAGCTCGTGGGCCGTCGTGACGACGTCGATCCAGTCGGCCGCGGGCAGCTTGCCCTTGGTGAGGATCCAGCGGACCTCGTCGTCGAGGATCTCGGCGGCCGTGCCCGGGATGGTGTCCAGGCCCGCCTCCTTGGCGGCGGTCAGCCACTCGCGGATCGACATGCCGGTGCGGGTCGCGCCGTTGACGACCTCCATCGGCGAGAAGGCGTGCACGTGCATGCCCGGGACGCGTTCCTTCACGGCCCGCGCGATGTCGAAGTAGGCCGTGCCGGGCAGGTCCGGGTGGATGCCGCCCTGCATGCAGACCTCCACCGCGCCCACGTCCCACGCCTGCTGGGCCCGGTCGGCGACCTGGTCCAGGGAGAGGGTGTAGGCGTCGGCGTCCGTGCGGCGCTGGGCGAAGGCGCAGAAGCGGCAGCCGGTGTAGCAGACGTTGGTGAAGTTGATGTTGCGGGTGACGATGTAGGTGACGTCGTCGCCCACGGCCGACTTCCGCACGTCGTCGGCGACCCGGGCGAGGGCGTCCAGCGCCGGGCCGTCCGCGTGCAGCAGGGCCAGCGCCTCGTCGTCGGTGAGCCTGGTGGGGTCGTCGGCCGCCGTGCGCAGGGCCTCGCGTACGTCGGTGTCGATGCGCTCGGGTGCCATGCCCGGGGCGGCGGCCTCGCGCAGGGCGCCCCAGTCGCCGTACACCTCGTCGAAGTCGTCCCGGCGGTCCGAGGTGCGTCCCTCGGTGTCGATGGAGCTGTGCAGGTCGGTGCGGCCGGACGCCGTGAAGACCTCCTCCGGCTCCTGCCACGGCAGGCCCTGCGGCAGCGCCTCGGGGCGCGCCAGGCCGGTCTCCGGGTCGGCCAGCGCGGCCACGTGCGGACGCAGCCGCGGGTCCAGCCACGGCTCGCCGCGCCGCACGAACTCCGGGTACACGCACAGGCGTTCGCGCAGCTCGAACCCGGCCGCCCGGGACTTCTCGGCGAGCTGCTCGATCTGCGGCCAGGGGCGCTCGGGGTTGACGTGGTCGATGGTCAGCGGGGAGACGCCGCCCCAGTCGTCGATGCCGGCGCCGATCAGCCGCTCGTACTCGTCGTCGACGAGGTTGGGCGGGGCCTGGATGTTGCCGCTCGGGCCCATGAGGAGCCGGGCGACGGCCACCGTGGCGACCAGCTCGTCGAGTTCCGCGTCGGGCATGCCGCGCATGGCGGTGTCCGGCTTGGCGCGGAAGTTCTGGATGATCAGTTCCTGGACGCCGTGGTAGGCCCGCGACACCTTCCGCAGCGCGAACAGCGACTCGGCGCGCTCCTCGTAGGTCTCGCCGATGCCTATCAGGACACCCGAGGTGAAGGGGACAGAAGAACGCCCGGCGTCCTCCAGGACGCGCAGCCGGACGGCGGGCTCCTTGTCGGGAGAGCCGTGGTGGGGGCCGCCCGGCTCCGACCAGAGGCGGGTCGCGGTGGTCTCCAGCATCATGCCCATGCTGGGCGCGACCGGCTTCAGGCGCTGGAAGTCGGTCCAGCTCATCACGCCCGGGTTGAGGTGCGGGAGCAGGCCCGTCTCCTCCAGGATGCGGATGGAGACGGCCCGGACGTAGGCGAGGGTGTCGTCGTAGCCGTGCGCGTCGAGCCACTCGCGCGCCTCCGGCCAGCGGTCCTCGGGCTTGTCGCCGAGGGTGATGAGGGCTTCCTTGCAGCCGAGGGCGGCGCCCTTGCGGGCGATGTCCAGCACCTCGTCCGGCGACATGAACATCCCGTGGCCCTCGCGGCGCAGCCTGCCCGGGACGGTGACGAACGTGCAGTAGTGGCACTTGTCCCGGCACAGCCGCGTCAGCGGGATGAAGACGCTCTTGGAGTACGTGATGACGCCCGGCCGCCCGGCCGCCGCCAGGCCCGCGTCCCGCACCCGGGCGGCGGAGGCCGACAGGTCCTCCAGCTGCTCACCCCGGGCCTGGAGCAGCACCGCCGCCTCGGCGACATCGAGCGAGACACCGTCCCTGGCCCGTTTCAGGGCACGACGCATGGAGTTGTCGGTGGGGCCGGTTCCGGAGGTCGCGGGAGTCGTCATCCTTCGAGCATACGAGTGCGCTGATCAGGCTCGGGAAAGCCCCGTCAGTGGAAGGCCAGCCACCCGATGCCGAGGGCCGAGGTGAGGCCCGCGGCGGCGACGGCGGCCGGTCTGTTGCGGTGCAGGGTGAACCAGACCAGCGCGGACGTCACCAGGACGGCCGTCGTGCCGATCGCGGCACGGAACAGACCCTGGCTGTAGCCGTACTCCGTGAAGTGACGCAACAGCCAGGCGAACCAGGTAAGCCTCATGACGCTCTCCCCCGTGAAGACAGTGAGCCGGGCCCCTCACACCGTCCGGCGCGGTGGTCAGCCGCGCACCGGTGTTCCCGACCCTGTTGTTGACCCGCAGTTTAGTAGGGATCACCAACCGCCCTGCCCCACAGGGGAGTTGTCAGAGGTACCCGGCGAGGCCGTCCAGGGTCTTGAGCACCTCCGTCTCCCCCGCCGGGGGCAGCTGCACCACGACCTCCTCGATGCCCAGGTCGGCGTAGTGGGCGAGCTTGCCCGGGGTGGGGTGGACGGCGTAGGGGACGACCTGGAGGGCCCGGGGGTCGCGGCCGGCGTCGGCCCAGGCGGTGCGCAGGACCGGCAGCGCCTCGCCGAGGCCCCGGCCGCCGATCGGCAGCCACCCGTCGGCGTACTCGCCGATGTGGGCGAACAGCTTGGGTCCGGCCGCCCCGCCGACGAGCGTGCGCGGGCCGGTGACCGGGCCGCGCGGCTTCCGCACGGGCTTGGGATACGCGTGACTGGCCCGGACGCTCCCGAACTCCCCCTCGTACGCGGTCGGCGCCTGGGACCACAGGGCCCGCATCAGCGCCATCCGGTCCCGGACCAGCTCGCGCCGGGTGCTCCACCGCACGCCGTGGTCGGCGGCCTCCTCGACGTTCCAGCCGAAGCCGACTCCGAGGGTGAACCGGCCGCCGGAGAGATGGTCGAGGGTCGCGACCCGCTTGGCCAAGTCGATCGGGTCGTGCTGGGCGACGAGCGTGATGCCCGTGCCGAGCCCGAGCCGCCCGGTGACGGCGGCGGCCTGGCCGAGCGCCACGAACGGGTCGAGAGTACGGCCGTACTCGCGCGGCAGCTCCCCGCCCGCCGGGTACGGGGTGGTCCGCTCGACGGGGATGTGGGTGTGCTCGGGCAGATACAGACCGGCGAAACCGCGGTCCTCCAGCTCCCGGGCGAGCCGGGTCGGGGTGATCGTCTCGTCGGTGAGGAAGATCGTCACGGCGATGCGCATGACGTATCTCTACCGGAGGGCACCCCGACTGTCGATACCGACCGGTCGGACTTTCGGATGAGCGGAGCGCGCGCCGGACGGCCGACAGCCGGTGCCCCCACCGCGATTCCCTGATGGTCGCCGTCCAATTCCCCTCCCTTGCACGCCGGTTCACCGCTGACTACAAGAGTGCACACGCACCACCGCGCACCACCCGTGCCACGTCACCGACGACACCTGGGGAGCAGCAGCATGTGCGAGGACAGCCACGGCGGGTTCGGCAGGCGCGCCCTGTTCGTGACGGGAGCGGCGGTCGCGCTTACCTTGGGAAGCGTGAGCTTCGCTGCAGCGGGCGACGGGGACCGGGAGAGCAGGACCGTGCGCGGCACGCTGCCGCCCGGCTCGCCGGACTTCGTGTACGTGCCCGTCGAGGTCCCGGCCGGTGTCCGGGAGCTCAAGGTCTCCTACGCCTACGACCGGCCGTCCGTGCCGGCCGGCACCGCGGGCAACGCCCTCGACATCGGCGTCTTCGACGAGCGCGGCACCGAGCTCGGCGGCCGGGGCTTCCGTGGCTGGTCGGGCGGGGCGCGCACCGAGTTCTTCCTCCGCGCGGACGACGCGACGCCCGGCTACGTCCCGGGCCCGGTGCGCGAGGGCACCTGGCACATCGCGCTCGGGCCGTACACGGTCGCCCCGCAGAGCCTGTCGTACGAGATCACGGTGACGCTGACGTACGGGGAGCCGGGCGAGGCTCCCGAGCCGGTGTATCCGCCGGAGCGGGCGAAGGGCCGGGGGCGGGCCTGGTACCGGGGCGACTGCCACCTGCACTCCTGGCACTCCGACGGCCGCCGCACCCCCGCCGAGATCGGTGAACTGGCCCGGGCGGCCGGCCTGGACTTCATCAACTCCTCCGAGCACAACACGCACACGGCGCACGCCCACTGGGCCGACGTGGCCGGGGACGACCTGCTGGTCATGCTGGGAGAGGAGATCACCACTCGCAACGGGCACGTCGTCGCGCTCGGCACCGACCCGGGCACCTTCGTGGACTGGCGGTACCGGGCCCGTGACAACCGCTTCGGCCGGTTCGCCCGGCAGATCCGCCGCGCCGGCGGCCTGGTCGTCCCGGCCCACCCGCACGCCACGTGCGTCGGCTGCAACTGGAAGTTCGGCTTCGCCGAGGCGGACGCCGTGGAGGTGTGGAACGGCCCCTACACGCCCGACGACGAGGTGGCACTGGCCGACTGGGACAGCATGCTGGTGGCATCCGTGCGGGACGGGCGCGACTGGATCCCGGCCATGGGCAGCAGCGACGCCCACCGCTCCCCGGACGCGGTGGGCAGCCCCCAGACGGTCGTCCTCGCCGACGACCTGACCCGGGAGGCCATCCAGGAGGGCATCCGGGCGGGACGCTCCTACATCGCCGAGTCCGCGAGGGTCAGCCTGTCGCTGCGGGCGTCCGGCGGACGCGGCGAGCACGCGGGCATCGGCGAGCGGCTCACCGTGGGCCGCGACACCCCCGTCACCGTCCGCCTGGAGGTCACCGGCGCGCCGCGCTGCACGGTCCGCCTCGTCACCGACCAGGGCGTCCTCCACACCAGCGCCCCGCTGCCGGTCTCCGGCTCGGGCGTCGTCGAGTGGCGGACGACCCCGTCGTACGCGGCGTACGTACGGGCCGAACTCCGGCACGAGGCGGCGGCGGGACCACTGCCGGGGGCCCTCGCGGCGTTCACCAATCCGATCTTCCTGGGGCGCGACTAGGCGGTGCCCAGGTCGGCGACGACCGCCGCGTGGTCGGAGGGCCACACCCCGTCGACCGGGCCGTCACAGGCCCGCCGTACGTCCTGGACGCGGCCGAGTCCGTCGGGGCCGGGCGGGCCCACGTGGATGTAGTCGATGCGCACACCGGGCTCCCAGGTGCGGGCCACGTACGGATTGGCCGGGTCCCAGGTCACGGACGGGGCGGCCGGGTCGGCGTACTCCCACGCGTCCAGGAGGACCTGGCCGGGCACGGCCGGGGCGGTCTTGTAGCCGCCGAGGAGACGGACCTCGTCGGAGTCGGGCCAGGCGTTGAGATCACCGGTGACGACGGGCGGGAAGGAGGTGTCGCCGCGGTGCCGGGCGACGAAACCGGCGAGCGCGGCGGCCTGGCCGCAGCGGACCGCCGAGGCGTCCGGGGCGGAGGTGAAGTGGGCGGTGAAGAAGGGGACTTCGTGACCGGGGGCGGCCAGGCGGGCGTAGAGGGCGAGGCGGCCGTCGTCCGTGTCGGCCGGGGCGGGCAGCGGCAGCACGTCCTGGTCGACGACCGGCCACCGGCTCAGCACGGCGTTGCCTATGCCGACCGTCGGGTCCCCGATCCGCCGCTGCCAGCGCTCCGGGGCGGGCGAGGCGCCATAGGCACAGTGCAGGTCCAGCTCACCGGCGAGCCACTCGGCGAGGTTCTCGCCGTCGGCCGCCCACACCTCCTGCAGTCCGACGACGTCGGGCCGCAGCTCCCGCAGGGCCGTGAGGATCGCCTTCTGCCGCGTCTGCCACGGGCCGAAGCGCCACCACAGGTTCCAGGTCACGATCCGCATCCGCAGCCACCCGCTCTCCTCGTTGCCGCGTGAGGGATCATTGAAGCAGGATCCCTTGCAGAAACCGTGAGAGCTTCGTGCGAAGGAGACCCGCAGACGATGTCCCGCCGCACCGACCTGAGGTTCCGGGCGACCACAGCCTTCCAGCGCCGCCTCAACCCGCTCCTGCGCCGCCTCCCCTTCCAGACGGTCCTGGAGACGACGGGCCGCGTCTCCGGACTGCCCCGCAGGACACCGGTGGGCGGGCGCCGCGTCGACGACTCCTTCTGGCTGGTGTCGGAGTTCGGCGAACGGTCGCAGTACGTACGCAACATCAAGGCCGATCCGCGCGTACGGGTGCGGATCCGGGGACGCTGGCACGAGGGCACGGCGCATCTGATGCCGCAGGACGATCCGGTGGCGCGACTGCGGGCACTGCCCCGGGTCAACAGCCTGGGGGTGCGGGCGCTGGGCACGAATCTGCTGACGGTGCGGGTGGACCTGGATTGCTGAGAGGCGTCAGCCCGGCCACACGATCGACTGCACCTCGCTGTAGGCGTGCAGGGCGTAGGAGCCGACGTCGCGGCCCACTCCGCTCTGCTTGAACCCGCCGAAGGGTGCCTCCATGTTGCGTCCCACGGTGTTGATCCCGACCCCGCCGGCCCGCAGCCGCCGGGCCACCCGGAAGGCCCGGGCCACGTCGCCCGACCAGACGTAGTCGATGAGGCCGTAGTCGGTGTCGTCGGCGAGCGCGATGCCCTCCTCCTCGTCGTCGAAGGGGATGACGACCACCACCGGCCCGAAGATCTCCTCGCGGGCCACGCGCATGTCGCCGGTGCAGTCGGCGAGGAGGGTCGGGGCGACGTAGAAGCCGGACGGCAGGTCCGGGCGTTCGCCGCCCGCCACCACCACCGCGCCCTCCTTACGGCCCAGTTCGATGTAGGACTCCACGCGGTCCCGGTGCGCCGCCGAGATCACCGGCCCGACCACGGTGTCCGGCTCCCGCGGGTCACCGACCTTCAACCGGCCCGCGTAGGCCGCCAGTTGTTCCACCAGCCGGTCGTGGATCCCGCGCTGCGCCAGCACCCGCGTCGGTGCCGTGCAGATCTGCCCGCTGTAGAAGGAGAAGGTGGTGCCGATCCCGGCGACGGCCGAGCCGAGGTCGGCGTCGTCGAAGACGAGCGCGGCGCCCTTCCCGCCCAGCTCCATCAGCTGCCGCTTCATGCCCCGCCCGCACACCTCGGCGATCCGCCGTCCGACCGCCGTGGAGCCGGTGAAGCTGACCATGTCGACGTCCGGCGACGCCACGGCAGCCTCACCCACCTCGGTACGCGCGCCGCTGACGACGTTCACCACACCCGGCGGGACGCCCGCCTCCTGAAGCGCCTCGGCCATCCGGTAGACCGACAGCGGATCCTGCGGGGCCGGTTTCACCACGACCGTGTTGCCCATGGCCAGGGCCGGGGCGACCTTCCCGGCCGGGTTGGCCCAGGGGTTGTTGTACGAGGTGATACAGGTGACGACCCCGACGGGCTGCCGGACGGCCACAGCGCCCATCACCCCGGCCTTCCCCATCGGCCCGGCCTCGTTGATCTGGGGCGGGATAGGCCACTCGGCGGGCTCCACGCGCGCGTAGCGCCGGAAGCGGGCGGCGGCGACCCCGACCTGCATGGCACGTGCGGTGCCGCGGGTCGCTCCGGTCTCGGCCCGGGCCAGCTCCGCGTACTCCTTCAGTCGGCCGGCGATGATCCCCGCCGCCCGCCCCAGGACCGCGGCCCGCTCCTCGGGTGCGGTGCGCGACCACGGCCCGAAGGCCTCGCGGGCCGCGGCACAGGCCGCGAGCACCTGATCCCGCGAGGCCTCGGGCGCCCAGCCGACGGTCTCCTCGCTCGCCGGGTCGGTCACCTCGTAGTGGCCGCAGTCCGGCTCCACCCAGGAGCCGCCGACGAACAGCGGCTGCCGTGCCGTCACCGCGTGCTCACCGTCTCCGTGTCCCGCCCGGAGCGGAGCACCCGGCCCGGTACGGCCCCGGTCACCACGTCGTCCCGGATCGCCTCGACGCCGTTGACCCACACGGCCCGCACGCCCAGCGCCCGGGAGTCCAGCCGCGGGCTGTCGCCCGGCAGGTCGTGCACCAGGGTGGCCGGACCCGCGTCGATCCGCTCCGGGTCGAGCAGGACCAGGTCGGCGTGCCAGCCCTCCCGCACCTGCCCCCGCTCCCGCAGCCCGAAGAGCCGGGCCGGGTCGTCGGTCAGCATCTTCACGGCCTGCTCCAGACCGACCAGCTTCCGGCCCCGCAGGCAGTCCCCGAGGAACCGGGTGGTGTACGGCGCCCCGCACATCCGGTCCAGATGGGCGCCCGCGTCGGACCCGCCGAGCAGCACGTCCGCGTGCTGCCAGGTCTGGGCCCGCAGCGCCCAGGACGCCGGGTCGTTGTCGGTCGGCATCGGCCACAGCACCGTGCGCAGCCCGTCGTTGGCGCAGATCTCCACCAGGCAGGCGAAGGGCTCCTGCCCGCGCTCCTCGGCGATGTCCTTCACCACGCGCCCGGTGAGCCCGGCGTTCGCCTCGCTGTAGGTGTCGCCGATGACGTACCGCCCGAAGTTCGCGAGCCGCCGGAAGACCCCCGCCTCCTTGGAGTTCGCCCGCCGCAGCAGCTCGGCCCGCACGTCCGGGTCGCGCAGCTTCTCGATCCGCTCGGGCACGGGCAGCCCGAGCACCGGCCCCCACCCGGGGATGAGATTGAGCGCGCAGAAGGTCCCCAGCGACATGTTCATCGGCGTGAGGATCGGCATGGTGAGCGCCACGACCCTGCCGCCGGCCTTCCGCGCCTGCTCGCTCGCGAGCAGCTGCCGGGGCACGCGCTCGGGAACGGCCGCGTCGATCGTCAGCACGTTCCAGTTCAGCGGCCGCCCGGCCACCGCGCTCATCTCCACGAACAGATCGATCTCGGCGTCGCTGAACTGGTCCAGACAGCCCGCGACGATCGCCTCGATCTGCGTGCCCTCGCACTCCCCGACGGCCCGCGACAGCGCCAGCAGCTCGGCCGGCTGGGCGTGCCGCGAGGCGACCGGCCGCCCGTCCCCGTCGGAGTGGCTGCTCGACTGGGTCGTGGACAGACCCCAGGCCCCGGCGTCCATGGCCTCCCGCAGCAGCCGCACCATCGCGGCGAGCTGCTCCTGACTCGGCTGCCCGCCCACCGCGTCCGGCCCCATCACATACCGCCGCAGCGCACAGTGCCCCACCATGAACCCGGCGTTGACGGCGATCCGCCCCTCCAGGGCGTCCAGGTACTCCCCGAAGGAATGCCAGCTCCAGGGCGCCCCCTCCTCCAGCGCCACCAGCGCCATGCCCTCGACCCTGGACATCATCCGCCGCGTGTAGTCGGCGTCCTCGGGCCGGTCGGGATGCAGCGGCGCGAGCGTGAACCCGCAGTTCCCGCCGGCGACGGTGGTGACGCCGTGGTTGAGCGAGGGCGTGGCGTACGGGTCCCAGAAGAGCTGGGCGTCGTAGTGGGTGTGGGGGTCGACGAAGCCGGGGGTGAGGACGAGGCCGTGAGCGTCCTCGGCGGTCCGGCTTTCCTCGGTGACCCGACCGATGACAGCGATCCGCCCGTCGCGGATGCCGACGTCGGCGGTGTAGCCGGGCCCACCGGACCCGTCGACGACGGACGCCCCTTTGATGACGTGATCGAGCATGACCACTCAACTCCCTTGAGACCGATGCCTTGAAGGGGCGCGGGGAACTGCGCGAACAACCACAACGCACACCGCACACCGCACCCGCCGACGAAAGCTCAGGCCCCCTGACGGAACCGCGAAGTCCGATGCACAGGATCCGTATCGATCTTGGGAATCACGTACTCCCCGACCAACCGGATCGTCTGCAGCGTCTCCTCCTTCGGCACCCCCACCGGCAACCCGAAACTCAACTGATCCGCCCCGGCCCGCTCCCACCGCTCACACTGCCGCAGCACCTCGTCCGGATCCCCGCAGATCAGCAGCTCCTCCTCGATCAGCACCTCCACGAACTCCTCGGTGTACTCCGGCAACGTCTCCGGCCACACCGGGAACCCCTCGGGCCGCGGGAACGTGTCGTGGTACCGGAACACCAGCGACGGCAGATAGTGCAGCCCCCCGCTCGCCGCGATCCGCACGGCCTCCGCATGGGTCGGCGCACAGATCGCCGTGGTCGTCACCATCACGTTGTCGTTCAAGAAGTCCCCGACGGGCTCGGCGTCCACGATCGCCGTCTTGTACTGCTCCAGCACCCACTCCATGTCGGAGACCTTCTGCACGCTGAAGCCGAGCACGCCGAGCCCCTTCTTCGCGGCCATGGCGTACGACGGCGGCGACCCGGCCGCGTACCACATCGCCGGGTGCGACCCGCCGTACGGCTTGGGCAGGACCTTGCGCGGCGGCAGCGACCAGTGTTTGCCCTGGAAGCCCTGGTACTCGTCCTGGAGCCACATCTTGGGGAACTCGGCGATGGTCTCCTCCCAGAGTTCCTTGGTGTGGTTCATGTCGGTCACCCCCGGCATGAACCCGAGGATCTCGTGCGACCCGGCGCCCCGCCCGCTGCCGAACTCGAAGCGGTTGCCGCTGAGGTGGTCCAGCATGGCGACCTTCTCGGCGACCTTCACCGGGTGGTTGACCGGGGCGAGCGGGTTGAAGATCCCGGAGCCCAGGTGGATCCGCTGGGTCGCGTGCGCCAGGTATCCGAGGAAGACGTCGTTGGCGGAGAGGTGCGAGTACTCGTCCAGGAAGTGGTGCTCGGAGGCCCAGGCGTACTTGAAGCCGGACTTGTCCGCCTGGATGACGTACTCGGTCTCCTCCATCAGCGCCTTGTGCTCGGCGAGCGGGTCGGTCTCGGCCCGTTTGCCGACGTATCCCTGAACGAAGATGCCGAATTCCAAGGAGGTTCACCGCCCCACGGTCAGTTCTGACGATGCGTCAGATTTATGGCTCCGACTGTTCCACCGGCCTCCGGGAGCGTCAATACCTGATGGCACGTCAGATGACGTTGACCCCTGCCAGCCACCCGCCGTCGATCACGAACGGCTGTCCCGTGATGTACGAGGAGTCCTCCGAGGTCAGGAACAACGCGAGCCTCGCCACCTCCTCGGGCCGCCCGACCCTGCCCAGCGGCACGAGCTTGCGGTACAGCCGGTCGAGGCCCTTCGCCGCCTCCTCCGGATCGGCGTCCGGGTCGAGCCGGGCCGGGTTGGCCATCGCGGTGTCGATCGCCCCCGGGCAGACGGCGTTGACCCGTATCCCGCGCCCCGCCAGCTCGAGGGCGGCGACCCGGGTCAGACCGACCACGGCGTGCTTGGTCGCCGCGTAGGAGCCCACCGCGGCCATCCCGGTCAGGCCGGTGCAGGAGGCGGTGTTCACGATCGTGCCCCCGTCGGCCATCTCCGGGGCGACCGCCTTGATGCCGAGCAGGCAGCCCACCTGGTTGACCTGCACCACCTGCATGAACTCGTCGAGAGGCGTGTCGAGGAGGGAGTTGAAGCGCAGGATGCCGGCGTTGTTGACGAGCCCGTCGACATGGCCGTACGCGTCCTTGGTGGCGGTGACGGCGGCCCGCCAGTCGTCCTCCCGGCCCACGTCGAGATGGACGTACCGCGCGCCGATCTCCTTCGCGAGGGCCTCGCCCTGGTCGTCGAGCACGTCCGCGACGACCACCCGGGCGCCCTCGGCCGCGAACAGCCGCGCCTCCTGTTCGCCCTGGCCGCGTGCGGCGCCGGTGACGATGACGACCCTTCCGTCGAGCTTGCCCATGGGGTCTCCTCACAGCTCGGGGGCGACCTCGGCGCCGAACGCCGCGATCTGGTCGGTGAGTTCGTCGCGGCTCCGGCTGCGGAACCGCACCTGGATCTGGTGCACGCCCATAGCCCGGTACGCCCGCAGCGACTCGGCGAGCCGCTGCGGCCCGCCGGTCAGGGTCCGGCGCCCCACCTCCCAGCGGGGCGTGCCCACGTACAGCGGTTCGGCGATGGCACCCACGGTGAACGGGCCCTGCACACCGGCCTGCTCGCGCAGCTCCCTGATGCGGCCGATCTGCGCGGGCAGCCGGTCCCGCGGGTCCCCCTGCGGGAGCCAGCCGTCGCCCTTGAGCGCGGCCCGGCGTACCGCGGCGGGCGAGGAGCCGCCGACCCAGAGCGGAACAGGGTCCTGCGTCGGCCGGGGCCGCTGCCCGAGCCCTTCGAAGTCGTACAGCTTGCCGTGGTGCTGGGGGAACTCGTCGGGGCCGAGGGCGGCGCGCAGGGCGTCGATCGACTCGTCCAGGACGGCCCCGCGCCGGCGGAAGTCGACGCCCAGGGCCTCGAACTCCTCCTGGACGTGCCCGGCGCCGACCCCGAGGATCAGGCGACCGCGCGAAAGGTGGTCGAGGGTGGCGTACTGCTTGGCGGTGAGCAGGGGGTGCCGCAGCCCGACGATCGCGACGTGGCTGAGCAGCCTGACGCGTTCGGTGGCGGCGGCGAGGAAGGCGAGGGTGGCGACGGGGTCGTACCAGACGGTGCTCATCGCGGCGGCGAGCCGACGCGGGATGCCGACGTGATCACAACCGGCCAGATAGTCGAATCCGGCCCGGTCGGCGGCGCGGGCGATGTCCAGCAGGTCGCCGGGCCCGGCCTCCGCCTCCCAGCCCTCCGCGTAGAGGGTGCTCTGCGACTGGACGGGCAGCTGCATCCCGTACCGCAGGCTCACCGTGCCCCACCGCCGCCGCCCGGCCACAGGCCCTCGGCCGTCAGCCCGAGCAGCTCGATGGCGTTGCCCCGCACGATCCGCTCGACCACGTCGGGTTCCAGGTGCCCCATCTGCGCCTCGCCGACCTCGCGGGACTTCGGCCAGGTGGAGTCGGAGTGGGGGTAGTCGGTCTCGTAGAGGACGTTGCCGACGCCGATGGAGTCGAGGTTGCGCAGCCCGAAGGCGTCGTCGAAGAAGCAGCCGTAGACGTGCTCGGCGAACAGTTCGGACGGCGGCCGGTGCACCTTGTCGGCGACGCCGCCCCAGCCGCGGTTCTCCTCCCACACCACGTCGGCCCGCTCCAGGATGTAGGGGATCCAGCCGATCTGGCCCTCGGCGTACATGACCTTGAGGTTGGGGAACTGCTCGAACTTGCCGCTCATCAGCCAGTCGACCATGGAGAAGCAGCAGTTGGCGTACGTGATGGTGGAGCCGACGGCGGGCGGGGCGTCGGCGGAGGTGGAGGGCATGCGGCTGCTGGAGCCGATGTGCATGGCGACGACCGTGCCGGTCTCGTCGCACGCCTGGAGGAAGGGGTCCCAGCCGTCGGTGTGGATGGAGGGCAGCCCGAGGAAGGGCGGTATCTCGGAGAAGGCGACGGCACGCACCCCGCGGGCGGCGTTGCGCCGGACCTCGGCCGCCGCCAGCTCGGCGTCCCAGAGCGGGATGAGGGGCAGGGGTATGAGCCGCCCGCGCGCGTCGGGGCCGCACCACTCCTCCACCATCCAGTCGTTGTAGGCCCGGACGCAGAGCAGGCCCAGCTCGTGGTCCTCGGCCTCGGTGAAGGTCTGGCCGCAGAAGCGCGGGAAGGTCGGGAAGCACAGGGCGGACTGGACGTGGTTGACGTCCATGTCGGCGAGCCGCGCGGTGACGTCGTAGGAGCCGGGCCGCATCTGCTCGTAGGTGATGACCTCCAGCCGGATCTCGTCCCTGTCGTACCCGACGGCGGTGTCGAGCCGGGTCAGGGGCCGCCGCAGATCCTCGTAGACCCACCAGTCCCCGACGGGGCCGTCGTCCCCGGGCTGTCCCATGACCGGCTTGAAGCGCCCTCCGAGGAAGGTCATTTCCTTCACGGGGGCCCGGACGATCCGCGGTCCGGCGCCCTTGTACTTCTCCGGAAGCCGGTCCTGCCAGACGCTCGCGGGCTCCACGGTGTGGTCGTCCACGGAGATGATCAGCGGAAAGGTGCTGTCGTGGGTGTCCATGGCGCTCACGGTAGCGCCGATCTGACGGGGCGTCAGCTATGCGTACGGGGGCGGGTTCCGGCCGAGATGGCGTGATGCACGCGGTGCGGCCGGGCGCGTGCGAAGAGAGTGTGCAGACCTGGTGGACTCCCGCACGCCGCCCTGTGATCGGCGTCTCCCACGGCTGACGTATCCGCCGCCAACAAGGCAAACTGGCCTGGTTGCTCAGGATGTCTAGGGGGACTGCATGGACGGTGTACCGAACGGTGTGCCGCGCGTACCGGAGCAGCGGCGTCCCGACGCCACGCGGGAGTCGGCGACGACGGCTGGACCCGCGCCCTCGAGGACGGCCGAACCGGCCGAGTCCGCGGCCCTGCGCTTCGGCGTGCTCGGCCCCGTGCGCGCCTGGCGCGGAGACGAACCCGTCGCCACCGGCTCTCCCCAGCAACGCGCCCTGCTCGCCGCCCTGTTGCTGCGCGAGGGCCGGACGGCCACGGCGGCGGAGCTGATCGACGCCCTGTGGGGTGAGGAACCGCCCTCGCAGGCGCTGGCAGCGGTACGGACGTACGCCTCCCGCCTGCGCAAGGTGCTCGGCCCCGGCGGCGAGGCAGGCCGGCCGGGCGGGACCGGGGCCGCCACCGCCGTCCTGGTCAGCGAGTCCGGCGGCTACGCGGTCCGCGACCTCGCCGAGGGCGCCCTGGACCTCACCGTCGCCCAGGACCTGGCGACCGAGGCGGAGAAGGCCCGCTCCGCCGGCGACCTGTGCCACGCCCGCGCCACCCTGCGCCGCGCCCTCGCCCTGTGGGACGGGGAGACCCTGGCCGGAGTGCCCGGCCCCTACGCGGATGCCCAGCGCGTCCGTCTGGAGGAGTGGCGGCTCCAGCTCCTCGAGTCCCGCCTGGACATGGACCTGGAGCAGGGCTGCCACGCCGAGGCCGTCTCCGAGCTCACCGCCCTCACCGCGGCCCATCCGCTCCGGGAGCGGCTGCGCGAGCTCCTGATGCTGGCGCTCTACCGCAGTGGCCGCCAGGCCGAGGCCCTGGCCGTCTACGCCGACACCCGCCGTCTGCTCGCCGACGAACTCGGCGTGGACCCGCGCCCCGGCCTGAGCGAGCTGCAGCAGCGGATCCTCCGGGCCGACCCCTCACTTGCGGAGCCCTCCTCCCCGGCGCCCGAGCCGGCCTCCGTCCCGGTCCGTCCGGCACAACTGCCCGCGACCGTGCCGGACTTCACCGGCCGCTCCGGCTTCGTACGGGAACTCGGCGAGATCCTGGCCTCGGCCGAGGGCCGGGTCATGGCGGTCTCGGCCCTCGCGGGCATCGGCGGCGTCGGCAAGACGACCCTCGCGGTGCATGTGGCCCACCAGGCGCGCACGGCGTTCCCGGACGGGCAGCTGTACGTCGACCTCCAGGGCGCGGGCGCCCGGGCGGCGGAGCCGGAGACGGTCCTCGGCTCCTTCCTGCGCGCCCTCGGCACGGCCGACTCGGCGATCCCCGACTCCCTGGAGGAGCGCGCGGCCCTGTACCGCTCGGTCCTGGCCGGGCGCCGGGTGCTGGTCCTGCTGGACAACGCCCGCGACGCCGCCCAGGTACGCCCCCTGCTGCCCGGCACGGACGGCTGCGCCGCGCTGGTCACCTCCCGGGTGCGGATGGTGGACCTGGCGGGTGCCCACCTGATCGACCTCGACGTGATGTCCCCGGACGAGGCGCTGGCGCTGTTCACGAAGATCGTGGGCGAGGAGCGGGTGGCGTCCGAGCGGAAGGCCGCCCTGGACGTGGTGGCGGCCTGCGGCTTCCTCCCACTGGCCATCCGCATCGCGGCGTCCCGTCTCGCGGCCCGCCGCACCTGGACGGTGTCGGTCCTCGCGGCCAAGCTCGCCGACGAGCGCCGCCGCCTGGACGAACTCCAGGCCGGCGACCTGGCCGTCAAGGCCACCTTCGAACTCGGCTACGGGCAGCTGGAACCCGCCCAGGCCCGCGCGTTCCGCCTGCTCGGCCTGGCGGACGGCCCCGACATCTCCCTCACCGCCGCCGCCGCGGTCCTGGACCTGCCGGCCGAGGACACGGAGGACCTGCTGGAGTCCCTCGTGGACACCTCCCTCCTCGAATCGGCGGCCCCCGGCCGCTACCGCTTCCACGATCTGGTGCGGCTCTACGCGCGTGCCTGCGCGGAACGGGACGAACTGCCGCCGAGCGAGCGG
This sequence comes from Streptomyces sp. NPDC002130, assembly GCF_040296465.1. Classification (NCBI taxonomy): domain Bacteria; kingdom Bacillati; phylum Actinomycetota; class Actinomycetes; order Kitasatosporales; family Streptomycetaceae; genus Streptomyces; species Streptomyces sp. NPDC002130. The sequence goes on along the minus strand of NZ_JBEOXI010000058.1, from coordinate 12,000 downwards.
GCGTCGGCGCTGTCCCGGCTGCTGGACTTCTACCTCGCGTCCGCGGCCGGGGTGTACGCGATCGAGCGGCCGGGCGACCGGCTGGTGGATTACCTGGAGCCCACGTCGTACCCGGGGCTGCGGTTCGACGACCGGCACGCGGCGCAGGACTGGCTGTACGCGGAGGCGATGTGCCTCCTCGCCTGCGCACGGCAGTCCGCGGGACGGCCGGAGAGCCTCCCCCGGGCCATCGACATGCTGTGGGCCGCGCACGACCTCTCCGAGTCGGGCGCCAACTCCAAGGAGTACGAGGCGACGGCCGGGGCGCTCGTCGGCGCGGCCCGCTCGCACGGCCTCGGGCGGGCGGAGGCGCGGGCGCTGATGACGCTCGTCAACGTCCACCACGTGAGCGGCCGTTTCGAACGGGCCGAGGAGGAGGCGGAACGGGCCATCCTGCTCGCCCAGGAGTCCGACGACCTGCTCCCCGTCTGCTGGGCCCGCAACGCCCGCGGCATCATCGCGCTGTACCAGAACCGGCACACGGACGGCGAGGAGCACCTCTCCCGGGCCATCGAGCACTTCCGGGCCCTGGGCGACCGCCCCGGCGAGGCCGCCGCGCTCTGCAACCTCTCCCGGATCCACCTCGCGACCGGGCGCACCCAGAGCGCTGTCGCACTGGCCCAGGAGGGCATCGACATCTACGACGGCATGGGCAACTCCATGCGCGGCGCGAACGCCCGCTACGCCCTCGGGCTCGCCCTCACCCAGAGCGGGGAGCTGCGCAACGCGGCCGACCGGCTCCAGGAGGCGCTGGAGGTGTTCCGCGACAGCAGGCAGCGCCTCTGGGAGGGCATGAGCCTGTTCCGGCTGGCCGAGGTGGATCTCGCCGCCCGGCGTGCCGCACGGGCCGCCGCGAACGCCGAGATGGCGCTCACGGTGCTGCGCGGGATCGGCGGGGAGTGGCGGCGGGGCAACGTCCTCACGGTTCTCGGGCGGGCGCTCAGCGGCATAGGCCAGACCGGCCGCGCCCAGGTCTGCTGGCAGGAAGCGGCCGGGATCTACGAGGAGTTGGGCTCGCCCGAGGCGGCCGAGGTGCGGGCGCTGCTCTCCCCGGTGCAGGCGGCCTGAGGGTCCGCCGGGGCGTCGTCGGGGCGTTCATCATTCGTTTATCGCCTCCCGTCATGATGGACGCAGTCGATCCGTCGCGTCGGGGGGCAGACGGGTCGCCGCACGGGCCTCGCCCTGATGTTGAAGGGGTGAGCGGCCCGGGTGGGCCCGTCCGGCCATCCTCGGGGGAGTGACCGGGCGGGCCCGCCGACTTCACTGCTTGATCCATGCCAAGGGGAGTTGACGATCATGGGCGACGAGCTCAAGCCGCAGGACCTGCACGCCACCGACGAGCCGCTCAAGACCGAGGACCTGCACGCCACGGAAGAGGGCGCCGTCAAGAAGCAGGACCTGCACGCCACGGACGAGCCGCTGGAGACGAAGGACCTGCACGCCACGTCGGAGCCTTTCAAGCCGACGAAGTAAGCCACCGGTACACGGGGATCGGCCGCGGCGGCGCGGAGGGGGAGCCGTCGCGGCCGAGGTGTGTGCACGGGGAGGCGGCGTCGCGTCAGAGTGGAACGACCCGTACGCCCGGCCCGCACAGTTTCCCCATGTCGTCCTCGTCGGATGTGAAGAGCACCACGCCCGCGGGCTGCCGGCTCGCGATCACGGCAAGGGCCGCGTCGATCGCGTACTCGTGGCCGTGCAGGCCGGTGTCCTGGAGCAGGGTGACAGCCGCCTCGGCGACCTCCCGGGTCACGGGTTCCACGACGACACGCGACATCGCCCATGCCCAGGCCGCCCGTCTCACCCGGCCGTGGTACGCCTCGATCAGCGTCATCGAGCTGGTCACGACGCGGATACCGGAACGGTGCGCGTCCTTGAGCCGCGCGAGCATCACCCGGTCGCCCAGGACGACCCTGGACAACGCCTCGCAGTCCAGCACGTAGCAGGACGGCACCACTAGCTCGCCCTCCGGTGTCGCTCGCCGGCCTGCCCCGGGCCCTGCTCGGTGAAGTGGCGCTCGAACTCCCTGCGCTCGGCCTCCGCCGAGGCGAGCTCATCCTCGGTGACGGGGCCGTGCTCCTCTTCCAGCCAGGTCACCAGTTCTCCCAGCCGGTCCTGCTCGCGCTGGCGCTCTATGGCCCGTGTGACATAGGCGCTGAAGCCGCCGGACCCGACCTCGTGCCGGATCTCCTCGGCGAGCTCCTCCGGCAGCGTCACGGTGTACTTCTTCGTTGCCATACCACTTACCATACCGGCCGGGCGTGCCGTCGTCCCGGCAGAGTGCGCCGCCGGTTCCGGCGCGCGATAGTGGACCCGCGCAGATCACCCGTCGGCCCACTCATGAAGGCGGCCCCCATGCCCGGCGAGCAGCCCCATCTCTACGAGACCCTCGACGAGCGGTTCCGGACGGGCAGGTGTCAGGCGGGGGATTCGCGGCTGGAGACGCTGTACGAGGGGTGCCGGTGGGCCGAGGGGCCGGTGTACGTGCCCGCCGGGCGGTATCTCGTGTGGAGCGACATCCCGAACGACCGGCTGCTGCGCTGGGACGAGACGACCGGGGCCGTCGGGGTGTTCCGCTCCCCCGCCGGGTACCCGAACGGCAGCACCCTGGACGGCCAGGGCCGTCTCATCACCTGTGAGCAGGGCAATCGGCGGGTGACCCGGACCGAGCACGACGGCTCGGTGACCGTGATCGCCGAGCGGTTCCGGGGCAAGCGGCTCAACAGCCCGAACGACGCCGTCGTGAGGTCGGACGGGTCGGTGTGGTTCTCCGACCCCGAGTTCGGGATCGCCACCGACTACGAGGGGCATCGCGCCGAGAGCGAGATCGGTGCCCGGAACGTCTACCGCGTCGACCCCGCGAGCGGCGAGGTGCGGCTGGTCGCCGACGGGTTCCAGGGGCCCAACGGGCTGGTCTTCTCGCCGGACGAGCGGCGGCTGTACGTGTCGGACAGCGTCGCCAACCACATCCGCGTCTTCGACGTCCACGAGGACGGGACCTCGCTCTCCGGCGGTGAGGTCTTCGCCGCGTGCGCGCTCGGCAACTTCGACAACATCCGGTTCGACGACCAGGGGCGGCTGTGGGCCGCCGCCATGGCCGGGGGCGTGCACTGCTACGACCCCGACGGCACGCTGATCGGCCGCATCCTGGTGCCCGGCACCGTCGCCAACGTCCGGTTCGGCGGGGCCCGGCGCAACCGCCTGTTCATCGCCGCCGACACCACCCTGTACTCCCTGATGATGTCGGTCACGGGGACCCCGGCCCTGCCGCCCGGCCGGTGACCGCGTCCCGCAGCGCGCCCTTCACGACCTTCCCGCTCGCGTTGCGCGGCAGCTCGGCGACGAACGCCACGCTTCTGGGGACCTTGTAGTTCGCCATCTCCCTGCGGGACCAGGCGATCAGGTCGTCGGCGGTCAGCAGGGCGCCGGGTCGCCGTACGACGTAGGCCCGCCCGACCTCCCCCAGCCGGGCGTCGGGTACGCCGATCACCGCCACGTCGGCCACGTCCGGGTGGAGGCCCAGGAGCTGCTCTATCTCGGCGGGGTAGGCGTTGAAGCCGCCGACGATGAACATGTCCTTGAGGCGGTCGGTGATGCGCAGGTTGCCCGCCGCGTCCAGGACGCCGACGTCGCCGGTGCGCAGCCAGCCGTCCTGCGACAGCACCTCGGCGGTGGCCTGTTCGTCCTCGTAGTAGCCGGTCATGACGTGGAAGCCGCGCACCAGGACCTCGCCCGGCAGCCCGGGCGCCAGGGGCCGGCCCTCGGGGTCCACGACCCGTAGCCGCGTGCCGGGGATGGCCCGGCCCGACGTGGACGCGATCACCGTCGGGTCGTCGCCGCGGCGGCACATCGTGACGACGCCGCTCGCCTCGGAGAGGCCGTAGGCGGTGAGGACCGTGTCGACGCCGAGTTCGGTGCGCAGGCGCTCCACGAGACGCAGCGGCACGACCGCCGCTCCGGTCACGACCAGGCGCAGGGCCGTCAGGTCGTGGGCGTCGCGGGCGGGGTGGTCCAGGAGGGACTGGAGGAGGGTCGGGGGGCCGGGGAGCACGGACACCCGCTCGGCGGCGATGTTGGCCAGGACCGTGGTCACGTTGAACACCGGCTGGGGGATCATCGTCGCGCCCCGCATCAGGCAGGCGATCACCCCGGCCTTGTAGCCGAAGGTGTGGAAGAAGGGGTTGACGATCAGGTAGCGGTCGCCCCGGGTGAGGCCCGCCAGGTCGCCCCAGATGTCGTAGGCGCGCAGCGTCTGGCCGTGGGTGATGACCGCGCCCTTGGGGCGGCCCGTCGTGCCCGAGGTGAAGATGATGTCCGAGGGCCAGGACCCCTGGACGGCAGCGGACCTCTCCCGTACGTCCGCCGTCCCCACCCCCTCCCCTGCGGCCAGGAAGTCCTTCCAGGTCAGGAAGTCCGCCGGGGCGTCGCCCGAGAGGACGACCGCGTGCTTGAGGGCGGGCAGGCCGGGCAGCGGGCCGGTGCCCGGGCCGTCCCCCGCCGCCCTGCGCAGGGACGCCACGTACGAGGTGCCGAGGAACGTGCCGGTCACGAACAGCAGTCGGGCGCCGCTGCGGCGCAGGACGTCCGCCGCCTCGGTGCCCTTGAAGCGGGTGTTCAGCGGGACGAGCACGGCACCCGCCGAGACCGCGCCCAGGGCGCCGACGATCCAGTCGAGCGAGTTCGGGGCCCAGACGGCGACCCGGTCGCCCGGTTCCACGCCGGTCGCCAGGCAGGCCGCCGCCGCGCGCTCCACGCGGGCGCCCAGTTCCGCGTAGGTGACGCGGGTCCGGCCCTCGACGACGGCCTCCGTGTCCGCGTAGCGCTCGGTCGCCGTCCTGACCAGGTCCGGAACGCTTGCCCATGCCGTATCCGCTCGCACAGCGCGCCTCCCGACGACGTAGGAGCTGACTACCCGTCAGATTATCGGTAATCTGACGGCCTGTCAGCGACCGTTCGGCCCCGGAGGTGCGCGCAGCATGGCAGCAGGATCGGGAGGCCTCAAGGACGCCACCGCTCTCGTCGGCATAGGCCAGACACCCTTCGCCAAACGGCTCCCGGAGGACGAACGCACCCTCGCCTGCCGTGCCGTCCTGGCCGCTCTCGACGACGCCGGGATCGCGCCCGGCGAGGTCGACGCCCTCGCCTCCTACACCATGGAGGAGACCGACGAGGTGGAGCTGGCGAAGGCGTGCGGCTTCGGCGACCTCACGTTCTTCAGCAAGGTCGGCTTCGGGGGCGGGGGTTCGTGCGCCACCGTCGCCCATCTCGCCGCCGCCATCGCCGCCGGGCAGGCGAGCGTGGGGGTGGCCTGGCGCTCCCGCAAGCGGGGCAGCGGGCCGCGGCCCTGGACGAACACCACCGTCCAGCTGCCGACCCCGGCCCAGTGGACCCGCCCGTTCGGGCTGCTGCGGCCCGCCGACGAGATCGCGATGCTCACCCGCCGCTATATGCACGAGTACGGCGCCACCCGCGACCACCTGTTCAACGTCGCCCTGGCCTGCCGCAACCGGGCCAACCAGAACCCCGACGCGATCATGTACGAACGGCCCCTCACCCGCGAGATGTACATGACCTCCCGCTGGATCAGTGAGCCCCTCTGCCTCTTCGACAACTGCCTGGAGACCGACGGGGCGCTGGCCTGTGTCGTGGTCTCCGCCGAGCGGGCCCGCGACTGCCGGCGCAGGCCCGTGTACGTCCACTCCGCCGCCCAGTCGCTCCCGGCCCAGCACCACGGCATGGTCAACTACTGGAACGACGACCCCCTCACCGGCCCCGCCTGGGCCGCCGCCCGGCACCTGTGGAACCACTCCGACCTGGCCCCCGAGGACGTCGACGTCGCCCAGATCTACGACGCCTTCACACCCCTGGTCCTGCTCTCCCTGGAGGGCTACGGCTTCTGCGGGCGCGGCGAGGGCGGGACGTTCACCGAGGGCGGGGCGCTGGAGACCGGCGGGCTGCTGCCGCTGAACACCGGCGGGGGCGGGCTGTCCGAGGCCTACGTCCACGGATTCAACCTCATCAACGAAGGGGTCAGGCAGCTGCGCGGCACCAGTACCGCGCAGGTCCCGGGCGCCTCCGCCTGTCTGGTCACGGCGGGTGAGGGGGTCCCGACCTCCGCCCTGCTGCTGAGGAGTTGAGGAGCCACCGATGCTGCGTCCCGTCCCCGACACCGACGGCCGTCCCTTCTGGGAGTACGCCGCCCAGGGCGAACTCCGCGTCCAGGCCTGCGCCGCGTGCGGCGAGTTCCGCTTCCCGCCCCGGCCCTGCTGCCCGCACTGCCAGTCCTTCGCGAGCGAGTGGCGGCCGGTGTCCGGCCGGGGCCGGGTCTGGTCGTACGTCGTCGCCCATCCGCCGCTGCTGCCCGACTACGCGGCGCGGGCGCCGTACAACGTGGTCGTCGTCGAGCTGGACGAGGCGCCCCGCATCCGGCTGGTGGGCAATGTGGTCGCCGGGGCCGGACAGCCCCTCGGCTCCCTGCCACCGGAGCACCTGCGCATCGGGGCGCGGGTGCGGGTGGTCTTCCACGACGGCCTTCCCCAGTGGGTTGTGGAGCGTTCATGAGCAGTGTGCTCGTACGGGCCGACCGGGACAGCGGGGTCGCCGTCGTGACGCTGAACCGGCCCGGGCGGCTCAACGCCATCGACCTGGCCATGGCCGACGAACTGGCCTCCACCTGGGACGAGTTGCGGTTCGACGACTCCGTGCGGGCGATCGTTCTCACCGGGGCCGGGGAGCGGGCCTTCTGCACCGGCATCGACCGGGACGCCGTCGTCCCGCAGCCCAACTCGCCGTACGCGCAGGACGATCCGCTGCTCGGCATCGGTCCGAAGGCGAACGACCTGTGGAAGCCGGTCGTCGCCGCCGTGCACGGCATGGCCTGCGGAGGGGCCTTCTACCTCCTCGGCGAGGCGGAGTTCCTCGTCGCCGACACCACCGCCTCCTTCTTCGACCCGCACACCACCTACGGCATGGTCAGCGCCTACGAGTCGGTGCTCATGGCGCAGCGCATGCCGTTCGGGGAGGTCGCGCGGATGGCGTTGATGGGGACGGCGGAGCGGATCTCGGCCCGACGGGCGTACGAGACCGGGCTGGTGTCGGAACTCGTGGCGGAGGGAGAGGCATTGGGTGCGGCGACCGCGTGCGCCGCCGTCCTCGCCGGGTATCCGACCGAGGCCGTGCAGGGGACCGTGCGGGCGTTGTGGGCCGCGAGTGAGGCGGGCCGGGCGCAGGGGCTCGCACAGGCACCGCACCTCATCGCACTCGGGAACGCGGCGGGCGAGCGGCAGACCCGGCTGTTCGCGGGGCGGTCGCGGGAGTACCGGTTGCGGTAGGAAATTGTTTCCTCCTACACGCGTATGCTCGGGGCGTGGTTGCGCATCGGATGATCGACGTCAATGGCATACAACTGCACATCGCGGAGCAGGGCGAGGGCCCGCTCGTGGTGCTGCTGCACGGTTTTCCGGAGTCCTGGCACTCCTGGCGGCACCAGTTCGGGCCGCTCGCCGAGGCCGGTTTCCGGGTGGTCGCGCCCGACCAGCGGGGGTACGGCGGCAGCGACCGCCCCGAGGACGTGTCCGCGTACAGCATCCTCCACCTGGTGGGAGACGTGGTCGGACTGATCCACGCGCTGGGCGAGGAGCGGGCGTTCGTCGTCGGGCACGACTGGGGCGCCCCGGTGGCCTGGCACACCGCACTGCTGCGGCCCGACGTGGTGCGCGGGGTGGCCGGGCTGAGCGTGCCGCCGCCGTTCCGTGGCAGCCGGCCTCCGCTTCAGGCCATGCAGGAGCGGTTCGAGGGCCGCTTCTACTGGAACTACTTCAACCGGCCCGGGGCCGCGGAGGCCGAGTTCGCCGCCGACACCCGCACGGCACTGCGCAAGCTGCTGTACTCCACCTCCGGTGACGCGCCGGGCGCCGGGCGGCCCGAGCAGGCCCTGGTCGACCCGGAGCGCGGCTGGCTCGCGGACGCGCCGAACCCCGAGGTGCTGCCCGCGTGGCTCACCGAGGGCGACCTCGACGTGCTCACCGAGAGCTTCGAGCCGGGCTTCACCGGCGCCCTCAACTGGTACCGCAACCTGGACCGCAACTGGGAGCTGACCGCCCCCTGGCAGGGCGCGGTCGTGTCCCCGCCCGCGCTGTACATGTACGGCGACCGGGACCTGGTCCCGGCCTTCCCGGGCACACCCGAACTCATCGAGCGGCTGCCCGAGCTGATGCCGAACCTTCGCCGCAAGCCGCTCGTGCTGCCGGGCTGCGGCCACTGGACGCAGCAGGAGCGGCCCGCCGAGGTGAACGAGGCGCTCATCGAGTTCCTGACGGAGCTGCGGGGCTGACGTCCCGTCGCCAGGGGCCCCTGTCAGTCGTCGACGGGGGCCCGGCCCTCGACCTTGCAGCGGTCGACCGAGTCCACCAGGCCGGAGCCGCCCACCCGGACGTCGACGGTGGCCTTGCCGTTCGCGGGGACCGTGACGTCGCCGCCCCGGCTGACGACGGTGATGCCCAGGTCGTCCTCGAAGGTCACCGAGACGGAGAAGTCCGCCGTGCGGCCGTTGGGGTTGCTGACCTCGACGGTCGCGTAGGGGGCCGCCGGGGTCGCGCAGCTCACCAGCCTCGCGATGCCGTCCTTCAGGGCCTTGCCGCTGCCGGAGCCGGACGTCGGCGTGGAGCCGTGGTCCGGCCTGCGGGTGTAGGAGCCGCCACCGGTGCCGCTGCCGTAGTCATCGTCGTCGTCGGAGCCGTAGGAACCGCTGGAGCCGCCCGAGCCGTAGGCGCCGCCGCTCGACGTGGACGACCTCGAACTGTCGTGGTCCTGGCCGGCGCTGCTGCACCCGCCGCCGCCTCCACCGCCGCTGTGGCCGTTGCTGCCGCCGCGGCCCCGGCCGGAGGAGAAACCGGTCAGTGCCAGCACCACCAGGACCAGCACCGCCGTGAACCTGAGCCCGCGCCCCCGTGTCTGCATACCGGGAAGCCTAGTGATCATCTGTCACGGTCATGTCACCGCGTGGCGACCGGGGCGTGCCCGGCGTAGCGTCGTGGGTGGAAGCGGTGAACGGACCGCTTCCCATCGAACGACGGCCGCCGTCCGGAGCCCCTTCCGTACGCCGGTGCGACGGCCGTCCCGGGCCGGTCGGGCGGTCCGGCGGCCGTCCCGGACCCGTCAGGCCGTGCGCGCCGTGCCCGTGCCCTTCTCCGCGTCCAGCGCGTACACGCAGCGGTCCTTGCTGCACGCGTACACCACTCCGTCCCGGACGACCGGGGAGCCGGTGATCTCGCCGCCGGTGGCGAGCTTCCAGCGCAGCCGGCCGTCGTCGGCCTTCAGGGTGTAGAGCAGGTGGTCGGTGGAGCCGAAGTGGATACGGCCCTCGGCGACCGAGGGGGCGCCCACGATGTCGCCGCCCGCCTGGAAGCGCCACTTGGGCGTGCCGGTGACCGCGTCGAGGGTGTAGAGGCCCTTGCCGCTGCCCACGTGGACATGGCCGGCGGCGACCAGGACGGGGTCGACGCAGGAGCGGGACTCGGTGGCGATGCGCCAGCGGTCGCGGCCGTCGGTGGCGTCGAGGGCGTAGACCGTGCCGAGGTAGTCGGCGAGGTAGATGCCGCCGCCGGTGACGGCCGGGCCGGGGACGAAGGTGGGCGGGCAGAGGAACACGGCCGGGGCCTCGAAGTGCCACTTCACGTGCCCGGCGGCCACGTCCAGGGCGAGGACGCGGGTGCCGGCGCAGACGTAGACGTAGCCGTCGGTGGCCTGGGTGAGCCGGATCGGGACGCCGCCGCAGGAGGCCGCGTCGCCGATCGGGTAAGACCAGCGTTCCTCGCCGGTGCGGGCGTCCAGGGCGCGCAGCCGGGCGTCCTGCCACACGTAGACCGTGCCGTCGTGCAGGACCGGTCCGGCCTCGGGGGACTCGAAGTCGGTCTGGCAGCCGGTGATCTCCCAGAGCTTCTGGCCGCCGGAGGCCTCCCAGCCCTGGACGCCGCCGCCGCGGGTGCCGGTGACGACGGTGCCGCGGCCGGCCTGGAGCGTGTAGACCCAGGCGTCGGTCTGCAGACGCCACAGGTCGGCGCCCTCACGGGCGTCCAAGGCGAACAACGTGGGCCCGTCGGAGGCGTGGATCCGGCCCTCAGCGACCGCCATGGACCAGGCGACGTCCCGGGTCTTGAAGCGGCGGCGGCCGGTGGCGACGTCCAGGGCGTGCACCTCGAAGGAGGTGACGTAGACCAGGTCGTCGGCGACCGCGGGCGTGCCCCAGACGTCGTTGGACATGCGGAAGCGCCAGGGCCGCCAGCCGCCGGCCTGCTCCGGCGGCGCGGCCGGGGCCGGGGGTGCGGCGACGGCCGGGCCCACGGCGGGGCCGGTGCCGTTGACGCCGGGGCGGGGCTTGGCCCAGGAGGCGGCGAGGGCGGCCTCGGGAGGGGGTGCCTTCACGGCGGCGGCACGCACGTCGGCGACGCGGGGGCCCGGGCCGATGGGCACCTGCGCGCCGGCCAGCCGGACGGGGCCGGTGTCGGGGCCGCCGGCCGGGGCGGCCACGGACGCGGCGGGCACGGGCGCCGGGACGACGGGGTCGTGCGCGGGCGGGGGCGGGATGGGCGCGGGACCCGGAGCGGGGCCGGGGCGTCCGCCGCCGCTGCGGCCGGCGCCCTGGGCGGGCTTGCCGGCCGGGCGGCCGTTGCGGCGGGACTCGATCAGGCCCACGGCCCGCTCGGGCAGCCACGCGGAGGCCGTGCCGCTGTCGTCGGAGCCGGAGCCGAAGAGGTGCGGGGCGAGCTGGGCCTGGAGGTCGGCCGGGTTGGGACGGGCCGTGGGGTCCATCTGCATACAGGACTCGATGAGCGGACGCAGCTCGTCCGGGAGCCCCTCCAGGTCCGGGCCCTCGCGCAGCAGCATGAAGACCGTCTCGACCGGGTTGGCGCCGTGGAAGGGCGGGTGTCCGGTGGCGGCGAAGACCAGCATCGAGCCCAGGGAGAAGACGTCGCTGGCGCCGGTGACGCTGCGGGAGTCCTTGGCCTGCTCGGGGGACATGTAGGCGGGGGTGCCGACGGCGACGTTCGTCATCGTCAAACGCGTGTTCGACACGCCCGACGCGATACCGAAGTCGATCACCCGGGGGCCGTCCTCCACGACGAGGACGTTCGACGGTTTGAGGTCGCGGTGCACCAGGCCCGCGCCGTGGATGGACTGGAGCGCCTCGGCCACGCCCGCCGCCAGCCAGCGCACCGCCTGGGCCGGCATCGGGCCGCAGTCGTTCACTATCTCCTCGAGGGAGGGCGCGGGGACGTACGCGGTGGCCAGCCACGGCACGGCGGCACGCGGGTCGGCGTCCACGACCGCGGCCGTGTAGAAGCCGGAGACGGCGCGGGCCGCCTCCACCTCACGCGTGAAGCGGACCCGGAACAGCTGGTCCTCGGCGAGCTCCGTCCGGACGGTCTTGATCGCCACACGCCGGCCGGACGCCGAACGCGCGAGATAGACCAGCCCCATGCCGCCGGCACCCAGCCGTCCCAGCACCTCGAACGGCCCGATCCGCCGCGGATCGTGCTGCGTCAGCTGATCCACCACTCTGCCTGCCACCTCCCCGTACGAGCCGCGCCGAGCCACATGTTCCACGCGACCTTCGTGCAGCGTCTCACCACCGCACCGCCATGGCGGCACGCACCCTGATTCTTCCTGGCCGGAGCCCTGGTTGCGAACCCGGTGACAATTGGGATGTCTCGGTATGGAAGTGATCAAATGATGAGCAAACGATGCCCCGCTCAGCGGTGCAGCAGCGCGAAGGAAGCCCCCTGATTGTCCGTGACGACGGCGACCTCTCCGTACGAGGTCCGGAAAGGCGGGGCCTGGACCCGGCCGCCGAGCCGCCGCACGTCCTCCAGAGCGGCCGGTACGTCCTCGACGGCGAAGTGCACGAGGAAGTGGGGCGGCATCCGGTCGGAGAACACGTCCGTGACGGGGGCCCGGCCGAAGTCG